>NZ_JBEPCJ010000016.1:0-136033 GCF_040299565.1 Spirillospora sp. NPDC000708 | reverse complement strand
GGCACCCAGCCGCCCGCATCCGCCGGCGGGGCGGCCGGGCCCCGCCGGCCGCCCCCGGCGCCCCCGCCGCGCCCCCCCCCCCGCTCCCGGCGGGGGCCCCGGGGCGCGTCCGGAGCGTCTCGTACATTGAGGGCGCCCTGTCCCCCTCGCCGAAGGACCCCGGGATGAACGACGAGATGCGCGCGAACGTCGCCGCGTTCGAGCAGACGGTCCGCTCCTCGCTCGCTCTGGCCGCGACGCTCGGCGCGGCGGAGTGGGAACGCCCGACCGACTGCCCGGGCTGGACGGTCAAGGACCAGTTCTCCCACCTGGTCTCGGTGGAGGCGTCGCTGCTGGGCGACCCGGTCCCCGAGGTCGAGGTCCCCGAGTTCGACCACATCCGCAACGACTTCGCGCGGTTCCTGGAGGCCGGCGTGCACGCGCGGCGGTCCGTTCCAGGGCCGCAGGTGGCGGCGGAGCTGGCGGACGTGCTGGAGCGCCGCCTCGCCCAGCTGTCGGGCCTGGACCCGGACGAGCCCACGACGCTCCCGAACGGGAAGCAGGGCACGTACGCGCTGTTCATGCGGTTCCGCGCGATGGACTGCTGGACGCACGAGCAGGACGTGCGCCGCGCGGTCGGCCGTCCGGGCAACCTGGACGCGCCGGCGGCGGGCTGCTTCTGGGACATCCTCGCCCAGGGCCTGCCGCTCGTCGTGGCGCGCAAGGCGGGGGCGGAGCCGGGGCAGTCGGTGCTGTTCCGGATCAGCGGGCCGGTCGAGCGCCGGGTGGCCGTCGTGGTGGACGGCGACGGGCGCGGCGCGTTCGCCGGCGAGGTGCCGGACGACGCGACGGCCGAGCTGGACATGGAGTGGGAGTGCTACGTGCGGCTCACGGCGGGACGGTGCGGGCCGGACGCGGTGAAGGTGCGGGCCAAGGGGGACACGGAGCTCGCCGGACGGGTGCTCGCCGGCATGGCCCTGACCCCGTGAGGCGTCCCGGCGGGCGGTAGCCGGATCCGGCCAGGGGCGGCCGGGGCGGCTTTACATCCCGATCGTGCCAGTGAATGCTGGCATGATCGTGTTCCCGTCCGGGAGGAGACCGCCCCGTGAGAACCGCGCTCGCCCGCCGCACCGCGCCGCTCGCGCTCGCCGCCGCCGTCGTCACCGCCACGGCCGCCGGGACGTCCGGCACCGCGCTGGCCGACGCGCCGCCCGGCGCCTGGACCTCCACCGGCGTCACCGGCCTGACGGCCCCCGCGCTCTACGGGGTCACGGCGCCCGACCGCGGGCACGCCTGGGCCGTCGGCACGCAGTCGTCCTCGTCCGCCCCGCTGATCCTGAGCTACCGGCACGGCGCTTGGACACCGCAGGCCGCGCCCGCCGGAACGGCCCCCGAACTGGTGGACGTCGCGTCCGGTGGGCCGTCCAACGTGTGGGCCGTCGGGCAGGGCGGCGGCGACGCCACGGCGAAGTCGCTGCACTGGAACGGCCGCGCGTGGAAGGCCGTCGACTACCCGCGCCCGCAGCCGATGGCCGTTTCGGTCGACTCCCGAGGCAAGGCGTGGTCGATCGGCTCCAACACCGACGGCAGCGGCGCCGCCGTCTTCCGCCGCAGCGGCGGAACCTGGGCGGACAAGGGGCTCTCGCTCGCGGGCGGGGGCATGCTGGACGCGCTGGCCGCGCGTACACCGAAGGACGTCTGGGCCGGCGGCCTGGGCCCGTCCGGCGACGGCCTGTGGCACTACGACGGGACCGGCTGGACGCAGATGGACATTCCCGGCGACTGGCCGCAGTGGGTATTGCAGATCGTCGCGCTGTCGCCGGACGACGTCTGGTTCTACACGATCCCGCAGGACCCGCTGTTCTCCGGCCCGGACCTCGTCCACTGGGACGGGACCGCGTTCACCGTGACGAAGACGCCGTCGCCGTACGAGCAGGTCCGCCCCTTCGCTCAGGATGTCGGGTTCCTCGGCGACATCGCGTCCGACGGGCGGGGCGGCGTGTGGCTGCAGGACAGCCGCACCGCCTACTACCGGCACTTCGACGGGACGGCCTGGACGAGCGTGCCGCGCCCCGCCAACGACCTCGGCGGCTGGCCGCCGGTCTACGACCTCGCGCAGGTCGGCCGCACCGCGTCGGTGTGGGGCGTCGGGCCCGGCGCCGGGAACCGGCTGCTGATCGACCGGTTCCGCTGACCCGCGCGCCTTGCCTCGCGGCCGTGCCCTCGCTTCCGCGGGCCCCGGCTGGGAAGATCTCCACAAGCCGCCCGCGCGGCCTCGCCGCCCCCTGACCCCCGACCACCCCCGGAGGTTCGCCCATGGCGAAGATCATCGATCACGGCACCTGGCGGCTCACGCCGGCGGACGAGGGGCTGCACGAGCCCGGGTCCGAGGTGCTGTGGAACGAGTCCTACTACTTCGACTTCGCCGCCCCGGACGGGTCCGTCGCCGGGTACGTGCGGCTCGGCCTGTACCCGAACTGGGACCGCGCCTGGTACTGGGCGTGCGTGACCGGGAAGGACCGCCCGCTCGTCCTGATCGCCGACAACGACGCGCCGCTGCCGAAGCCGGGCACCACCGACGTCCGCACCGGCGCGTACGAGGCGACGCAGACCGTCGCCGAGCCGTTCGGCCCGGTGCGGATCGGGCTGGACGGCGAGGGCGCCGTCCTGCCCGACCCCACCGCCGCGTACGGTGGCACGTCCGGCGCGGAGACGACGCGCCTCCGGTTCGACCTGCGATGGGACACCGTCAGCGGCGTCTACCCCTACAAGGACATCCCGCGCTACGAGATCCCGTGCACGGTCTCCGGCACCGTCACGGTCGGGGACGAGACCCTCGACGTCGACGCGCCCGGCGAGCGCGACCACAGCTGGGGCGAGCGCGACTGGTGGAAGACGTCGTGGCTCTGGTCGTCCGGGCGCCTCGGCGACGGCACGTTCTTCCACGGCATGCAGGCCAACATCGGGTTCGCGATCCCGTGGCCGTCGTTCCTCGTGCCGCCGGGCGGCGAGATCGCGCACCGCGACGGCTTCTCCGCCGAGACCCGCTTCGCGGCGGACGAGCTGCCGGAGTCGTCGCACCTGCGGGTGCCGGGCGTCCCGATGACCGCGACGCCGCTGGCGTTCGCGCCCGTCGCGGTCGTCTCGCCGGACGGCCGGACCGCGCGTTTCCCGCGCGCGCTCTGCCGCTTCGAGGCCGAGGACGGCCGCACCGGCCACGGCTGGACGGAATGGCACCAGCCGCCCGGCTGGCAGGACCACGGCTGGTCGTACCTCGCGGAAGGCGGCGCCCGATGACCGGGCCGGTCGCGGGCGGCGCCGGCCTGACCGCGTCCTGGCTGACCGAGGCGCTCGCGCGCGACCTGGACGGCGCGGCGGTCACCGCCGTCGCCGCCGAGCCGGTCGGCACCGGCCAGGTCTCCGACAGCCTGCGCCTGAGCCTCACCTACGACGGGCCCGTCGGGCTGCCCGCCACGATGATCGCGAAGGTCCCGGCGGCGGACGAGGCGAGCCGCGCGGCGGCCCGCGCGATCCGCACCTACGAGGTGGAGGCGAGCTTCTACGCGGGCGTCGCGGACGGCCTCGATGCCAGCGTGCCCGCCTGCTACTTCTCCGCCTACGAGCCGGAGAAGGACGAGTACGTCGTCCTCTTGCAGGACCTCGCGCCCGCCCAGGCGGGTGACCAGCTCGCGGGCGTCTCGCCGGACGAGGCGGCCGCAGCGGTCGACGAGATGGCCGCGCTCCACGCCGCCGGCTGGAACGATCCCGATCTCGCCGCGCTGCCCTGGCTGAACCGGCACGGCGCGGAGGCCGCCGAGTTCACCACCGCGTTGGTGACCGGGCTGTACCAGGGCTTCAAGGACCGGTACGCGGACCGGCTGGAACCCGAGGTCATCGGCCTGATCGAGGACTTCCTGCCGGCGCTGGGCGGGTACCTCGCCGCGCGGGACGGCGCGTCCACCCTCATGCACGGTGACTTCCGCGCCGACAACCTGCTGTTCGGCGGGCCGCGCCCGGTCGTGCTGGACTGGCAGACCTGCGCCTACGGGCCGGGCGCCGCCGACCTGGCGTACTTCCTCGGCTCCAGCCTGCCCGTCGAGGCCCGCCGTACGCACGAGCGCGCGCTCGTCCGCCGCTACCACGCCGCCCTCACCGGGCGCGGCGTGGACCTGGACTGGGACGACTGCTGGGACGGCTACCGCCGGCACGCGTTCCAGGGGATCGTCATGGCGATCGGCGCGTCGATGCTGGTCGAGCGCACCGACCGGGGCGACGAGATGTTCTGCACGATGACCACGAGGCACGCCCACCACGCCCTCGACCTCGACGCCGCGTCCCTGCTGCCGTGACCGCCGCCGTGGCGCCCCGCGTCCGGGGGCGCCACGGCGGTCGCGGCTCAGGTCCGTTCGGCGTGCGGGAAGTGGGAGGCGAGCAGGTCGGGGGACTCGGGGCGGCCGTCCAGCACCCGGTTCGTCCGGTTGGTGACGCTCCAGCCGTCCGGGGTGCGGCGCAGCGTCCAGTGGTTGGCGGTGGCGCGCCGCAGCGTGAAGCCGTCCTCCTGGTGCACGATCATCAGCGTGTAGCCGACGGCGGTGGCCTCGTCGCCGGTCACGGTGACGTGCGGCGGCCCGACGAAGTGCGCGCAGCCGCCCGCGATCCACCGCCGGTGATTGGTGGAGCGGACCATCGCGTCGATCGCGGGGCGGCCGTCCATCATCAGCTCGTCCACGTCGTACACGCCGTCCTCGTCCCACAGGGCGGCGACGGCCTCGGCGCAGCCGCTGTCGACCAGCGGCCCGTAGGACAGGATCAGCCGGGTGATCTCCCGCTCGTCCTCCAGCGCGCGCAGCCGGTCTTCGAGGGCGGCGAGCCGGGACTCGACATCGGTCACAGCGTGGTCCGCCACGGGGTGGTCCGTCACAGCGTGGTCCGTCACTGGGTGTCTCCAAAGGTCAGGCCGTAGGTGCCGGCGAGGTCGCGGAGGGCGGCGAGCTGCTCGCGGTAGTGCGCGGCCGACTCCGCCGCGATGCGGACGCCGGCGACGGTCGCGCCCGCCTCCCGCAGCCGGACGAGCGCCGTGCCCGCGCCCTCCGCGTCGCCGATCGGGTCCAGCGGGCGGGACGGGCCGAGCACCACGTCGAAGCCGTCCGGGACGTCGGCCTCGGCGAGCATCTCGGCGAGCCGGGACAGCGGCAGCCCGAACGGCACCCAGCCGTCGGCGGCGAGCGCGCGGCGCAGGGAGCGGGCCGTGCGGCCGCCGATCCAGAACGGGACGTGCTCCTGGACGGCGTGCGGCTCGACGACCATGCCCGCGAAGTCGTAGTGCTCGCCGTGGTACTCCGGCACCCGCTTCCCCAGGGACGCCCGTAGCGCGGCGATGGCATCGTCCGCGCGCGCGCCGCGTCCGGCGAACGGCGCGCCGAGCAGGTCGAACTCCTCTTCCAGGCTCCCGACGCCGAGGCCGAGCGTGAGCCGGCCGCCGCTGACCCGGTCGAGGGTGCCGTACCGCTTGGCGATCGCGAGCGGGTGGTGGTAGCCGAGCACGAGCACCTGGGTGGCGAGCCGGATCCGGGCGGTGCGGGCGGCGAGGTAGCCGAACGTGGCGAGCGGGTCCCAGTAGACGCCGCCGCGCTGCTCGGCCGCCTCGGCCGGCACCGCGACGTGCTCGCTGCAGGTCAGATGGTGGTAGCCGAGCCGGTCGGCGGTCTCGGCGATCCGCCCGATCTCCTCGATGCCGGCGTCCCGCTCCCAGCCGCCGTGCCCGAGCGGCGGTTGCGCCACCACCGGCGTGACGATGCCGACATGCATCGCGTCCCCTCTCGACAGAAAAACGTTCTACTCGTGGCCCCGCCGTCGTCCGAGCTCCGGGCCGATGCCCGATGCTCCTGCGTGACCTGGCCTGACGCTACCCCTTTCGGTCCGCGCCAGGACTTGCTAGATTCCACTCAACAAGAATTCATTTCAGTCGTGTTCCCGGGAGGTGCGATGACCGAGACCATGGCCGCGCCCACGCGGCGCGATGCGCCGCCCTCGATGATCGAGCGGATGACGCTGATCCTCGACGCCTTCAACGGCCCGTCGGCCCGGCTCACGCTGGAGGACGTGGCCCGCCGCACCGGGCTGCCGCGCTCCACCGCGCACCGGATCCTCGACCAGCTCGTCCGGCAGCGGTGGCTCGCCCACCACTCCTTCGGCTACGGCCTCGGCCAGCGCGCGCTCGGCCTCGGCGGCCAGGACGGCGGGCACGGCAAGATCCGCGAGGCCGCCGCGCCGTACCTGCACGAGCTGCAGGTCACCACCGGCCTCGTCGCGCACCTCGCGGTGCTGGACGGCGCCGAGGTCTTCTACCTGGACAAGCTCGGCGGGCGGCTCGCCGCGTCCGTGCCGTCCCGGGTCGGCGGCCGCGCCCCCGCACACTCCACCGCGCTCGGCAAGGCGATGCTCGCCTGGCTGGAGCCCGAGCAGGTGGACGCGCTGCTCGGCACCGGGATCACCCGGCTGACCAGCCGCACCATCGGCGAGCTCGGCACCCTGCACCAGGAGCTGCACCGCGTCCGGCAGCGCCGCGGGCTGGCGTTCGAGCGCGGCGAGTCGTTCCCCGGCATCGCCTGCGTGGCCGTCGCGATCCGCGGCGCGGACGGCCCCGTCGCGGGGATCTCGCTGGTCGGCGACATCCACACGCCGCTGGAGAACGTCGCGCCCCTCGTCGTCACCGCCGCCCGCGAGACCTCGCAGGTGCTGTTCCCCGGCTCCGCGGCGGCGGGACGTCCCGGCGGCCGGACCCGCCGCGCGCACACCGACCGCCCCGTCCCGGAGCACACCTGGTCCGCCGCCACCATGAACCGGCTGCTCGCGGTGGACGGCCGCGGCGACTGGATGTGACCCGCCCATCCATGTGAACTCAGCCCCAGCCCCAGCGGTCGCCCTCGCCCCACGGGTCCGGGGCGAACGGCACCTCGGGCGGGTGCACGCCGAACCGGCTGCGGAAGAACAGCATCGGCCGGCGCCACACCCCGCCCGGGGCCTCGTGCACGCGGACCGACAGCACCCGGCCGATCACCACGTCGTGATCGCCGGCCTCGTGCACGGCGTGGACGGCGGCGTGCACGTTCAGCAGGACGTCCCGGAGCTGGGGGGTGCCGTGCGGGGACAGGTCCCAGTCGAGCCCCTCGTACTTCAGGCCGCGGCTCGACCCGAACCGCGCGCACAGGTCGGCCTGCTCCTCGCCGAGGACGTTCACGCAGAACCGGCCGGCGGAGCGGATCCGGGGCCACGAGCGGCCGCGCCGGTCCGCGCAGAACAGGATCAGCGGCGGTTCGAGCGACACCGACGCGAACGACTGGCAGGCGAAACCGACGGGTTCGTCGCCGTCGAGAGCGGTCACCACGGTGACGCCGGTGGCGAACTCCGCCATCGCCCGCCGGAACTCCAGGGGGTCGGGGGAGTCCGCGGGCTCGCCCGGCCCGGTGTTCCCTGCTGCTTCTGCGGTGAGCGCTGGCTCTGCTGGCATGAAGTCACCTCGCGGCTCTCGGACGCTGTCGCCGGTCTCGATGCACCGGAACGTAGGCACGCGCGGCGCCGCGCGCGCACCCTGATCCCAATGAGTGGAAGCCCGCGCCCGGCGAGCCGTCAAGAGGGCCCCCGGGCGGCCCCTCCGGCGAACGTCCCGCTGATCGGGAATCCACTGGACGGTCCTGACCAAACGCCCGTTAGGTTTCCGGCAAGCCACCCAGAAGGACTGAGAACATGCCCACGGAGCTGACCTACGAGTCGACATTGCGCGAACTCGCCACGGACCAGGGCGTCCTGCGCTATCACGAGGCGGGCGACGGCCCGCCGCTGCTGATGCTGCACGGCTCGGGCCCCGGCGTGACGGGCTGGCGCAACTTCCGCGGCAACCTGGCGCGGTTCGCCGAGCACTTCCGCTGCCTGGTGCTGGAGTTCCCCGGGTTCGGCGTGAGCGACCCGACCGACGAGCACCCGATGGCCGCCGCGTCCGGCGCCGCGATCCGCTTCCTGGACGGCCTCGGCCTCGAGCAGGTCGACGTGATCGGCAACTCGATGGGCGGCATCGTCGGCACCCAGATGGCCCTCGCGCACCCCGAGCGGGTGCGGCGGCTGGTGACCATCGGCGGGATCGGCCGCAACATCTTCAGCCCCGGCCCCGGCGAGGGCATCAAGCTGCTGATGGAGTTCACGGACAATCCGACCCGCGAGGGTCTCGTCCGGTGGCTGCACTCGATGGTCTTCAATCCGCGGATCGTGACCGAGGAGCTGATCGAGGAGCGCTGGCAGCAGGCCACCGACCCCGACACCCTCGCCGCCGCGCGGCGCATGTACTCCACGGCGGCGATGACCGCGAACTTCAAGATGCAGGCCCGCTCGCCCGAGCCGCCGTACTGGGCGATGCTCCACCGGCTCAAGGCCGAGACCCTCATCACCTGGGGGCGCGACGACCGGGTCAGCCCCGTCGACATGATGCTCGTCCCGATGCGGACGATCCCGAACGTGCAGGTCAACATCTTCCCGAACTGCGGGCACTGGGTGATGATCGAGCAGAAGGCCGCCTGGGAGAGCGCGGTGCTGGCCTTCCTGACCCGTAAGGACGAGTCATGAGCGCCAGCGAACAGGGGGGCGCGGGGGGTCGTCCCCCCTCGGACGGGCAGGGCATGAGCGCCGGCGAGGGTGCGGCCTGGGACGGGGAGTACGACCTCGTCATCGTCGGCAGCGGCGGGGGCGGCATGGCCGCCGCGCTCACCGCGCACGACGTCGGGCTGAAGCCGCTGATCATCGAGAAGGGCAAGAAGTTCGGCGGGTCCACCGCGCTGTCCGGCGGCGGCATCTGGATCCCGAACAACCCGACGCTGAAGGCGCGCGGGCACGACGACAGCCGCGAGTCGATCCGCCGCTACCTCGACCTGCTCACCCAGGGGAAGGTTCCCGCGGCCCGGCTCGACGCCTACGTCGACAACGGCCCCGCCGCCATGGAGCTCATCTGCCGCAGCAAGTGGATGAAGTTCTTCTGGACGAAGGGCTACGCCGACTACCACCCCGAGCTGGAGGGCGGGCGGCCGCTCGGCCGGTCCATCGAGGCCAAGCCGTTCGACACCCGCAAGCTCGGCGAGGACGAGCAGTACCAGCGGCCCAACAACATGAAGGGCCCGCTCGGGCTCTGGGTGACCGCGAAGGACTACCACGACCTCGCGATGGCCAAGCGGACGTGGGCGGGCCGCCGCGCCTCGCTGGTCGCGGCGTGGCGCGTGTCGTCCAACATGGTCCGCCGCCGGCACATGGCGACCGGCGGGCGCGCGCTCGTCGCGCGGATGCGGATGGCGCTGAAGGACGCCGGGATCCCGCTGTGGCTGAAGACGGCGATGACCGAGCTGGTCACCGACGGCGACGGCCGCGTGATCGGGGTCGTCGCGCAGACCCGCGACGGGAAGACGCTGCGGATCCGCGGCACCAAGGGCGTCCTCCTGGCGACCGGTGGCTTCGACCACAACCAGGAGATGCGGGACAAGTACCTGCCCAAGGGCGGCCAAGAGGACTTCGCCATGGGCGCCCGCGAGAACACCGGCGACGGCATCCGGCTCGGCGAGGACCTCGGCGCCGCGATCGACCTGATGGACGACGCGTGGTGGATGCCGGCCGTCCGGCACCCGCTCGGCGCGGTGATCCCGCTGGTGTCCGAGCGCGCCATCCCCCGGCAGGTCATCGTGAACGCGGAGGGCAGGCGGTTCACCAACGAGGCCGCCCCGTACGTCAACTTCGTCCACGACCAGCTGGAGGGCGGGCACGTCCCCGCCTTCTTCGTGATGGACGCCAAGGCCCGCGCCCGCTACCCGTTCGCGCAGATCCTGCCGGGCGCGCCGATCCCGAAGGCGTTCTACGACAAGGGCATCGCGTTCAAGGCGGACTCGCTGAAGGAGCTGGCGGAGAAGATCGGCGTCCCGGCGGACGCGCTGGAGGAGACGGTCCGGACGTTCAACGGGTACGCCCGCGACGGCAAGGACCCCGACTTCGGCCGCGGCGACTCCGCCTACGACCACTACTACGGCGACCCGAACCTGAAGAACCCGAACCTCGACCCGCTGGAGACCGCGCCGTACTACGCGTTCCGGCTGGAGGTCGGCGACCTCGGCACCAAGGGCGGCCTCGTCTCCGACGAGCACGCCCGCGTCCTGCGCGAGGACGGGTCGGTGATCGACGGCCTCTACGTCACGGGCAACTCGTCGGCGTCGGTGATGGGCAACGAGTACGCCGGCCCCGGCGCGACCATCGGCCCGTCCATCGTGTTCGGCTACATCGCGGCACGGCACGCCGCCGGTCTCGGCACGGCGGGCGGGGACAAGGCTTCGGGACGGGCATGACCGCATCGCTCAAGGCGCGCGTCGTCGAGGTCGTCCGGGAGACGCCCGACGCGAACTCGCTCGTCCTGGAACCGGCGGAGGGGGAGGAGGGCCGGTTCGCCTACCGGCCCGGCCAGTTCCTCACGGTCCGGGTGCCCGCCGGGGACGGCTGGGTCGCGCGCTCGTACTCGCTGTGCAGCTCGCCGGTCTGCGACGAGCGGCTCAAGGTGACGGTGAAGCGCGTCGCCGAGGGGATCGGGTCCAACTGGATCTGCGACAACGTCGCCGCGGGCGACGTGCTGGAGGTGCTGCGGCCCGCCGGCGCGTTCACCCCGCACTCCCTGGACGAGGACCTGCTGCTCGTCGCGGGCGGCAGCGGCATCACCCCGGTGATGTCGATCCTCAAGTCGGTCCTGGCGGGCGGCACCGGCACCGTCACGCTGCTGTACGCCAACCGCGACGAACGCTCGGTGATCTTCGCGGAGGAGCTGCGCGCCCTCACCGAGGAGCACGGCGAGCGGCTGACGGTCGTGCACTGGCTGGAGTCGGTGCAGGGCCTGCCGACGCCCGCCGCGTTCCACTCGCTCGCCCGGCACTTCACCGGCCGGGAGGCGTTCGTGTGCGGGCCGGGCGTGTTCATGGACATGGCGGAGGCGGCGCTGACCGGCCTCGGCATGCGGGTGAACGTCGAGCGCTTCTTCTCGCTCACCGGCGACCCCTTCGAGGAGCCGGACGAGGAGCCGCCGACCGAGGCCGACGAGGCCGGCGTCGCCGAGATCGAGGTGGAGATCGACGGCGAGACGCAGACGGTGCCCTGGCCGAAGTCGCAGCTGCTGCTGGACGCGCTGCTGCGCGCGGGGGTCGACGCCCCGTTCTCGTGCCGGGAGGGCAACTGCTCCGCCTGCGCCTGCGTGGCCCTGGAAGGGGAGGTCGCGCTCGACGCCAACTCGGTCCTCGACGAGCAGGATCTCGCCGACGGCCTCATCCTCGCCTGCCAGGCGAGGCCGGTCAGCGACCGGCTCAGGATCAGCTACGACGGCTGACGGACACATCGGAGGACTTGATGACGAACCCCGTGCTCGACGCGATGATGGAGCGGGCCGAGGAGATCCGCGCGCTCGGCCCCGCGAACGAGTCGCTCGGCCGGCTCGACGACCAGGCCGCGAAGGCGCTGCGCGACGCCGGTGTGATCCGCCAGCTGCAGCCGCGCGCGCACGGCGGGCTGGAGGTGCACCCCCGCGAGTTCGCCGAGACGGTGATGGGGATCGCCTCCCTCGACGGCTCGACCGGCTGGGTCGCCGGGATCGTCGGCGTCCACCCGTGGGAGATGGCCTACGCCGACCCGAAGGTCCGCGAGGAGATCTGGGGCCAGGACCCCGACACGTGGATCGCGTCCCCGTACGCGCCGATGGGCATCGCCCGGCCGGTCGACGGCGGTTACGTCTTCAACGGCCGCTGGCAGTTCTCGTCCGGCACCGACCACTGCGACTGGATCTTCCTCGGCGGGATGCTCGGCGACGAGGACGGCAAGATGGCGCAGCCGCCGCGGTCGCTGCACCTGATCCTGCCGCGCTCGGACTACGAGATCGTCGCCGACTCCTGGGACGTCGCGGGGCTGAAGGGCACCGGCAGCAAGGACATCATCGTCAAGGACGCGTTCGTCCCGTCGTACCGGACGCTCTGGTACGACAAGGTCGTGGACGGGTCGGCGCCGCGCGAGGCGGGGCTGACCGACCCCGCCTACCTGATGCCGTTCTCCTGCGTGTTCCCGCTCGGCATCACCGCCGCCGTGATCGGCATCGCCGAGGGCGCGCTGCACCACCACCTGGCCTACCAGCGCAACCGCGTCCAGATCACCGGCACGAAGATCAAGGACGACCCGTACGTGCTGTACGCGATCAGCGAGGCCGCCGAGGAGATCAAGGCGTCCCGGACCGCGCTGCTGGACAACTGCTCGCGGATGTACGACCGGGTCGCGGCCGGCGAGGAGATCAGCTTCGCCGACCGGGCGGCGGGCCGCCGCACGCAGGTCCGCGCCGCGTGGCGCGCGGTGCACGCGATGAACGAGATCGTCGTGCGGTCGGGCGGCAACGCGATGCGCACCGACAACCCGATCCAGCGGTTCTGGCGGGACGCGCACGTCGGCCTCGCGCACGCCATCCACGTCCCGGGCTCGGTGTACCACGTCTCCGCGCTGACCGACCTGGACATCGAGCCCCCGCAGGGCCCGATGCGCTCCATGATCTGACGTGCGCCCGCGGCGGGCCGCCGCCATGGCGGCGACCCGCCGCACGTCAGCGCAGCAGGCCGGTCAGCGCAGCAGGCCGGTCAGCGGAGCAGGCCGCGGTCGGCGACGAGCTTCGGGGTCCAGATCACCCGGCCGAGGAACGCGTCCGCGTCCGGCGCGGTGACGAGCCAGACGACGGCGGCGGCGGGCGCCTCCTCCGGCGTCGGCTCGAACCCCTCGTCCTGCAGCGTGGTGAGGCCGCCGCGCGCCGCGCCCGCGTCGGTGACCACGAAGCCGGGGTCGAGGTTGAACGCGCGGATCCCGCGGCCGAGGTACTCGGCGTTGACCGCGCCCGCGAGCCGGCCGAACGCCGCCTTGGACGCCGCGTACGCCACGCCCCAGCCGCCCTCGCCGGGCGGCCCCGGCGGGTCGCTGGTCGCCGAGCCGGAGCACAGGTTCACGATCGTCCCGCCGCCCCGTTCGAGCATCGCCGGCAGCACCGCCTGGATCAGCGCGATCTGGTTCAGGTAGTTGCCGGCCATGACGCGCTCCGCGACGCCGACGTCCAGGTCGAGGAACCGCTCGTGGGTGCCCGCGAGGTGCGCCACCGCGTTGTTGACCAGCACGTCCACGCGGCCCCAGGCGTCCAGGACCGCCGCGGCGGCCGCCGTCACGCTCGCCCGGTCCAGCAGGTCCATCGGGACGGGCAGCGCCCGCGCGCCGAGCGCCTCGATCTCGGCGCGCGTCCGCGCCAGGCTGCCCGGCACCGGGATCGCGTCGGCGTGCCCGTAGCGCGGCGGGATCCGCCCTTCCCCCTCCTCGACGGTCCGCGCGGTGAACGCGACGTCGTACCCGGCGCCCGCGAGCGCCAGCGCCGTCCGCCGCCCGATGCCCCGGCTGGCCCCCGTGACGAGCGCGACCTTCGCCATCCGACCTCCTTGGTGAGTCACGCCGAAAGACTCTCACTGAGCGGGAAGGCCGCCGCGACGCGGCGGCGGATTTGGCAGGTTGACGGGAACGGCCGCCGCGCCTGCCGTGGCGCCGTACGGGCCGCGACACGAAGGGACCGAGGACAGTGACGCACATCCGAGGGCTGGGCTATCTGAAGGTCCAGACCCAGCACATCGACCGCTGGCGCGAGTTCGCCCTCGAAGGGCTCGGGTTCGCCGAGGGCAGCGGCCCCGACCCCGATGGCCTGTACCTGCGCATGGACGAGCGCCGGTCGCGGCTTCAACTGGTGCCCGGCGACACCGACAAGGTGCTGGCCGTCGGCTGGGAGGTCCGCGACCAGTACGCGCTCGCCGCCGTCCGCGAGGCCGTCGAGAAGTCCGGCACCGCGGTGACGGTGCTGACCGCGAAGGAGTCCGCCGAGCGCGACGCCGAGGAGGTCATCGCGTTCACCGACCCCGGCGGTACGCCCGTCGAGGTGTTCTTCGGCCCGGTCCTGGACCACAGCCCGCTGCGCACCGGGTTCGCGCAGAAGTTCGTCACCGGCGCGATGGGCATGGGCCACGTGGTGCTGCCCACCCCGAACTTCGCCGAGACCGTCACGTTCTACAACGAGGTGCTCGGTTTCCTGCCGCGCGGCGCGATGAAGGTCGGCGGCCCCGTGCGGATCCGCTTCATGGGCGTCAACCAGCGCCACCACAGCGCCGCGATCTGCCCCGCCCCGCACGACGGCGCTCCCGGCCTGGTGCACCTGATGGTGGAGGTCGACACCCTCGACGCGGTCGGCATGGCGCTCGACGCGGTGAAGGAGCGCGGCTTCTCGATCTCCTCCACGCTCGGCCGGCACACCAACGACAAGATGGTGTCGTTCTACGTGCGCGCCCCCGGCGGCTGGGACGTCGAGTACGGCTGCGAGGGCATGCTCGTCGACGAGACGTACTACACCGCCGAGGAGATCACCAAGGACAGCTACTGGGGCCACGACTGGTCGGGGTCCGAGCCGCTGGCCGCCTTCGCCCCCCAGGGGAAGTGAGCCGGTGACGCCACGGTCCTCGGTCGAGCCGGTCCCGGCCGGCGAGATCGGCGCGTTCGACCACGAGTGCGACGTGCTCGTGGTCGGGTTCGGCTGCGCGGGCGCGGCGGCGGCCTTCGAGGCGGCCCGCGCCGGCGCGGACGTCCTGGTGCTGGAGCGGGCGAGCGGGCCCGGCGGGTCGTCGGCGCAGTCCGGCGGCGAGCTGTACCTCGGCGGCGGCACCGAGGTGCAGAAGGCCTGCGGCTTCGACGACGACCCCGACAACATGTACGCCTACCTGGTGAAGGCGCTCGGCCCGAACGCCGATACCGCGAAGATCCGGCTGTACTGCGACGGGAGCGTCGAGCACTTCGAGTGGTTCCGCGAGTGCGGCGTCACGTTCAACCCCAGCTTCTACGACGCGCCGACGTGGATGCCGATGTCGGAGGACGGGCTGATGTGGCTGGGCGAGAACGCCTGGCCGTACAACACGGTCGCGCGGCCCGTCCCGCGCGGGCACCGCCCGGCGGCGAGCGGGTTCGGCGGCGCCGTGCTGATGGAGAAGCTGTCGGCGGCGGCGACCGCCGCCGGTGCGGTCACGCACGTCGACACCGTGGCGTCCAACCTCGTCCTGGACGGGGGCGGGCGCGTCGCCGGGCTCGTCGCGCGCAAGTACGGCGAGCGGGTCACCTACCGGGCGAGGCGCGCGGTGGTGCTCACCACCGGCGGGTTCGTCGACAACGAGGAGATGCTGGCCGACCACGCCCCGGTGCTGCTCGGGCACGGCAAGGTCAGCGACGGCCTCGACGACGGGTCCGGCATCCGGATGGCCGCGGCGGCCGGCGCCGCGACCCGGCGGATGGGCGTGGTCGAGATCGCGCTGACCGCGCTGCCCGCGATGGTGTGCCGCGGCATGCTCGTGGACGGCCTCGGCCGCCGGTTCCTCAACGAGGACGTCTACCCGGGCCACTGGAGCGTCCACGCGGTCCGCGACCAGCCCGGCCCCTACTGGACGATCATCGACGAGGAGGGGTACGAGTCCGTCCCGGAGGCGGACCGGTGGGGCGTCCTGCCGAAGTACGCCGCCGAGACCCTCGCCGAGCTGGAGGAGTCGCTCGGCATGCCGCCCGGCGCGCTGGAGGCGACGGTCGAGACGTACAACCGGCACGCCGCGAAGGGCGAGGACCCCTACTTCCACAAGGACCCGAAGTGGCTGCGGCCGCTGAAGCCCCCGTTCGCGGCGATCGACCCCGGCGCGGGCTTCTTCGGCGGCACCGGCGGGCCGGCGAGCGGCGCGTCCGGGTTCACGCTCGGCGGGCTGCACACGACCATCGACGGCGAGGTCCTGAACAACTCGGGCGTCCCGGTGCCCGGCCTGTACGCGGCGGGCCGCGCCGCGTCCGGGATGCACGGCGAGGGGTACGTCAGCGGGACGTCCCTGGGCGACGGCACGTTCTTCGGCCGCCGCGCCGGGCGCGCCGCCGCGACGAACGAGGAGAGCGCATGAAGTACGCCGTCCTGCTGCCGGTCGCGGCGGGCGTGACCGCCGATCCCGAGTGGATCGGGGAGTACGCCCGGCACGCCGAGGACTGCGGGTACGAGTCCGTCGGCGCGGTCGAGCACGCGGTGGTGGCGAGCGGCTACTCCTCCGTCTACCCCTACGACAGCTCCGGGAGGATGGAGCTGGCGGACGACCTGGACATCCCCGACCCGCTGGACCTGCTGGCGTTCCTCGCCGGGCGGACCAGCCGGATCGGGCTGGCGACGGGCGTGCTCGTCCTGCCGAACCACCATCCGGTGGTGCTCGCGAAGCGGCTCGCGACGGTCGACGCGCTGTCCGGCGGGCGGCTGCGGCTGGTCGTCGGCATGGGCTGGATGCGCGAGGAGATCGAGGCGTGCGGCGCCGACTTCGACTCGCGCGGCCGCCGCGGCGACGAGCAGCTCCAGGTGCTGCGCAAGCTGTGGGCGGAGACGGGTCCGGAGGGCGCGTCGCACGACGGCGAGTTCTTCCGGTTCGAGGGGGCGATGAGCTACCCGAAGCCGGTGCAGAAGGGCGGCGTGCCGATCCATGTCGGCGGCCACACGAAGGCGGCGGCGCGGCGCGCCGGCCGGTACGGCGACGGCCTCCAGCCGCTCGGCGTCGCCGGCGACGAGCTGCGCGGCCTGGTCGCGCTGATGCGCGAGGAGGCGGAGAGGAACGGCCGGGACCCGGACGCGCTGGAGCTCACGCTCGGCCATTCGCTGTCGGCGGTCACGCCGGAGAAGGCGGAGAGGCTGGCGGGCCTCGGTGCCGGGCGGCTCGTCCTGCGCGGGAACGTGACAACGGACCTGGACGAGGCGAAGGACGAGCTGTCGGCGTGCGCGCAGCGGCTCGGGCTGTCATGACGCTCCCGGCCGGCGACCGGGTCGAGCTCCTCGACCTGGTCGCCCGCTACGCCCTGTACGCCGACCGCCGCGAGATCGACGCGATGGCGGACCTGTTCACCGCCGACGCGGTGCTCGTCCTGCCGTCCGCCCCCGACGTGCTCGACCCGGTCCGCACGTTCACCGGGCGCGCGGAGATCGCCGCGACGCTCGCGGCGCTGGACGGCATCCCGGTCACGTTCCACGCCCTCGTCGGCCAGGTGTTCGACGCCGGGCCCGGACCCGGCACCGCCACCGGGGAGATCGCCTGCGTCGCGCACCACCTGACCGAACGCGACGACGGCAGGACGTCCGACCTGGTGTGGAACTGCCGCTACACCGACGCGTACCGGCGCGACGGCGGGACGTGGCGGATCGCCCGCCGCGAGCAGCGCATCGACTCGATCGAGACCCGGCCCGTCCGGAGGCGCCGCGATGCCTGACGGCACCCGGATCAGCGTGGTCACCGGCGGCGCGCTCGGCATCGGGGGAGCGGTCTCCCGCCGCCTCGCCGCCGGCGGCGACCTCGTCGTCCTCAACGACATCGACGCGGACGCCGCCGAGCGCGCGCGGCGCGACATCGAGGCGGCCGGCGGCCGCTGCGTCACCGTGATCGGCGACATCGTCGAGGACGCCACGGTCGCCGAGGTGACGGCCGCGGCGCTGGCGCACGGGCGCGTGGACGTGCTGGTCAACAACGTCGGCGACTTCCGGCCGGCCGCCCCGTCCTTCCAGGACAGCACGCCGGAGCAGTGGCAGCGGCTCTACGAGCTGAACCTGCTGCACGTCTTCAAGCTCACCCACGCGCTGCTGCCCGCGATGATCGAGCGGGGGGCGGGGAGCATCGTCAACAACTCGACCGTCGAGGCGTTCCGCGGCATCCCGCAGCACCCGGTGTACTCGGCGTTCAACGCGGGCGTGTCGGCGTTCACCCGCAGCCTCGCCGTCGCGGTCGGCCGGCACGGCGTCCGCGTCAACGCGATCGCGCCCGACCTCGCCGACACCGAGCAGACCCCGGTCGCGTGGATGCGGCGCGGCTACGACGAGGGCCTGGAGCACACCTGGGTGCCGCTCGCCCGGTTCGGCGAGCCGGACGACTACGCGGCCGTCGTCGCGTTCCTCGCCTCCGACGACGCCCGCTTCGTCACCGGCCACACGGTCCCGGTCGACGGCGGCACGCTCGCCGCGTCCGGCTGGTTCGTCCGCGCCGACGACCAGGGCTGGACGAACCGCCCCCACCGCGCCTGACCCTTCGGGCGGCGCGGGTCCCGGTGAGTGGGACGGGGGGGCGAGGGCGGGGCCCGGGGTGGTCGAGCTTGGGGAGCGGGAGGGACAGATGGCAGAGGTGCTGGGGGACGACCGGCCGCCCGAGGCGATCACGTTCGCCGAGCTGGTCGCCGCGCGCGCGGACGACGACCGGACGGGCCTGTGGTTCGAGGACCGCTCGTGGACGTGGCGCGAGGTCGTTGCGGAGGCCCGGCTCCGCGCCGGACTCGCGGCGGGCGACGGCAGCGGCGGGCGCGGCGGGCGCGCCGCCGGGCGGGGCGGGCCCCGGCATGTCGGGCTGTTCCTGGAGAACGGGCCCGAGCACCTGTTCTGGCTGCTCGGCGCTGCTCTCGCGGGCGTCCCGGTGGTCGAGCTGAACCCGACGCGGCGCGGCGCCGAGCTGGCCCGCGACATCACGCACACCGACTGCGCGCTGCTGGTCACCGAGACGTCCCGGGCCCCGCTGATCGAGGGCCTCGTCCCGGACCTGCCGGTGCTGACCGTGGACGGCGGCGCCTACGCCGAGGCGCTCGCCGCCGCACGTCCCGCCCCGATCGGGCCGGTCGCCCAGGAGACGATCTTCTCGCTGGTGTTCACGTCCGGGACGACGTCCGCGCCGAAGGCGGTCGTCTGCACGCAGGGCCGGCTCGGCCGGATCGCGGTCCAGCAGCGCGACCGGCGCGGGCTCACCCGCGACGACGTGTTCTACGTCGTAATGCCGATGTTCCACTCCAACGCGCTGATGGCCGGGATCGCCCCGGCGGTCGCGACCGGCGGGTGCGTGGCGCTGCGCCGCAGGTTCTCCGCGTCGGGGTTCCTGCCGGACGTCCGCCGCTACGGCGTCACGTTCTTCAACTACGTCGGCAAGCCGCTGAACTACATCCTCGCCGTCCCCGAGAAGCCGGACGACGCGGACAACCCGCTGCGGATCGCGTTCGGCAACGAGGCGGCGCAGCGCGACATCGAGGAGTTCGCGCGCCGCTTCGGCTGCACCGTCATCGACTCCTACGGGTCGAGCGAGGGCGAGATCCGGCTCACCCGCGTCCCGGGCACGCCGCCCGGCTCGCTCGGCGTCGCGGAGGCGGGCACCGTGGTGATGGACCCGGACACGCTGCGCGAATGCCCGCCCGCGAAGTTCGGCCCGCACGGCGAGCTGCTGAACGCCGACGAGGCGATCGGCGAGATCGTCGACATGAGGGGCGCCGGCAAGTTCGAGGGCTACTACAACAACCCCGAGGCGACGGCGAAGCGCGTCCGCAACGGCTGGACCTGGTCGGGCGACCTCGCCTACCGCGACGCCGACGGCTACTGGTACTTCGCCGGCCGCGACAGCGACTGGCTGCGGGTGGACGGCGAGAACTTCGCCGCCGCGCCCGTCGAGCGGCTGCTCGCCCGGTTCGACGCGTTCGCGGACGTCGCCGTCTACGCGGTGCCGGACGAGCACGTGGGCGACCAGGTGATGGCGGCGGTCGCGATGGCGCCGGGGCGCGCGTTCGACCCCGGCGCCTTCGCCGCGTTCCTGGCCGCCCAGCCCGACCTCGGGACGAAGTGGGCGCCGCGCTACGTCCGGATCGTCGCGGAGCTCCCGCGCACCCCGACGAACAAGGTGATCAAGCGTGCGCTGCGGGACGAGGCGTGGGACACCGCCGACCCCGTCTACGAGCGCCGCGACGGCTCCTACGTCAGGCGGTCTCCGGGTAGTCCGCGCCGAGGGTGACGTCGCGCCAGTCCGCGAACTCCGTGCGGAGCCGGTCGAGGCGCGCGTTGGCGACGTCGAACGCGACCCGGCCGAGGAGCAGCCGCAGCGGCGGCTCGTCCGCCTCGACCGCGCCGATGATCGCCCGCGCGGCGCGCACCGGGTCGCCCGGCTGGCTGCCGTAGGTCGCGAGGGTGGAGGTCCGGCGCGCCCCGGCGGTGCCGGCGTAGTCGTCGATCGAGACGGACGACTGCTTCATCGACGGTCCCGACCAGTTCGTCCGGAAGGCTCCCGGTTCGACGATCGTGACGTGGATGCCGAGCGGCCCGACCTCGGCGGCGAGGGACTCCGAGAGCCCCTCGACGGCGAACTTCGTCGCGTGGTAGTAGCCGGTCGCGCCGAACGCGGAGAGCCCGCCGAGCGAGGAGACGTTGACGATGTTGCCGGAGCGGCGCGCGCGCATCCCGGGCAGGACGGCCTTGGTGACGTCCGCGAGCCCGAAGACGTTCGTGTCGAACAGCGCGCGGACCTCGGCGTCCTCGCCCTCCTCGACGGCGGCGAGGTAGCCGTACCCGGCGTTGTTGACGAGCACGTCGATGCGGCCGAACGCGTCCTCCGCGCGCTTGACCGCGGCGGCGATCTGCTCCTTGTCGGTGACGTCGAGGGGGAGCGCGAGCGCGCGGTCCCCGTGGCCCTCGACGATGTCGGCCACGGCCCGCGGGTCGCGGGCGGTGACGGCGGCGCTGTCGCCGCGTTCCAGGACGGTCTCGGCGAGGGCCCGTCCGAGCCCGGTCGAGCAGCCGGTGATGAACCAGACGGTCATTTCTGTACGTCCTTCTTATGCGTGGCTTCCGGCGCTTCCGTTCCGTCCGAGGCGCTGCCGGCGGCGAGGCTGCCGAGCAGGGCCAGCGCCTCCTCGGACGCGCTGCCCGGTGCGGCCTGGTAGACGACGAGCTGCTGCCCCGGGGCGCTGTTCACGGTCAGCGACTCGTAGGTCAGCGTCAGCTCGCCGACGAGCGGATGCTGGAAGCGCTTCGTCTCGTGCGTCTTCTGGCGGATGTCGTGGCGGGCCCACAGCCGGCGGAACTCGGCGCTCTTCACCGACAGCTCGCCGACCGTCTCGACCAGCGCGGGGTCGTCCGGGTCGAGCCCGGCGGACGCCCGCAGCCCGGCGACGGTGTTGACGGCGACCCGGTCCCACTCGGGGTAGAAGTCCCGCCCGCCGGGGTCGAGGAACACCAGCCGGACCAGGTCGCCGCTGTACGCGTGGCCGTCGAACAGGGCCTTGCCGAGCGGGTTGTGGGCGAGGACGGTGAGCGTGCGGCCGAGCACGACCGCCGGGGTGTTCGGCCAGGCGTGCAGCATCTGCAGCAGGTTCGGGCTGACCCGCTCCCTGCGCGGCGCGCGGCGGCCCCTGGTCTGCGGTCGCGCGAGCTCGTGCAGGTGCGCGGCCGCGTCCTCCTCCAGGTTCAGCGCGCGCGCCAGCGCCTCGACGACCTGCGCCGACGGGTTCCGCTCGCGGCCCTGTTCGAGCCGCACGTAGTAGTCGGCGCTGACCCCGGCCAGCTGCGCGACCTCCTCGCGCCGCAGCCCGGCGACCCGCCGCCGCGGCCCCGGCTCGATGCCCGCGTCCTCCGGCGGGACGAGCCCGCGCCGCGCCCGCAGGAACTCGCCGAGTGCGTTCTCCCTGTCCATGCCTTCGAGGCTAGGCGCGGCGGGGCAGGGCCGGGCCCGTCAAGGTGGCCCCGCCGCACCCACCCTCACGCGGTCGGCAGGCCCTCCCGCTCGGCGATCACGCCGAGCGCCTCGTGCAGGGCGGCGCGCCGGTCCCCGCCGAGGTCGGCGGCGATCTCCTCGTCCACCTCACGCGCCGCCTCCGCGCACCTGCGCAGCAGCTCGCGGCCATGGCCGGTCAGCGTGAGGAGCTGCCGCCGCCGGTCGGCCGGGTCGCGGCGCCGCTCGATCGCGCCCAGCCCCGCCAGGTGGTCGGCCAGCGCGACGACCAGGCTCGGCGCGACGCGCATCCGGGCGGCGAGGTCCTGCTGCGACGCGGCGACGTCGGCCTCCAGCGCCGCCATCAGCCCGGCGTGCTTCGGCTTCAGGTCGTGGGCGGCGATCCGCGCGGCGAACCGGTCGCCGTAGATCGCGCCGAGCGTCGCGAGCCGGAACGCCACCGTCGAGGGCAGGCCGCCGGCATCGCTCATGCCCCGATGCTACTCGCCGTGAATCATTCTTCGGCTGAACCGTCCGGGTGCTCGGCGCAGAGGCAGCCGACGCCCCTCTCGATCCACTCCCGGCCGGCCCATTCGGGGTGCCGCTCGATCATCAGCGCCCGGACCTCCTCGGCGATCTCCTCCTCGCCCGCCGCGGAGTCGCGGCGGGCCCAGGTCTCGTCGCGCAGCAGTTCCAGGTAGTCGCGGACGTCCGTCAGCAGGTCGGGGCCGCCGATGTCCCCGTGCCCGGGGACCACCACGCGCGGCGCCCGCTCCGCCAGCCGCCGCATCACCGCGATCCAGCGGGTCCCGGAGACGTCGGTGTCGTGCGGCGGGAACCACGGGAAGATCGCGAACTGGCCGGCCTCGGCGAGGTCCCCGGTGAACATCACGCCGGCGTCCGGGACCGTCACCACCTGGTCGCCCCGGCTGTGCGCCCGGCCCGTCGCCCGCAGCCGCACCACCCGCCCGCCGAGGTCGAGATCGTGCGCCTCGCCGTAGACGGTGTCGGGCGCGCGCAGCTCGACGCCTTCGAGCTGCCGGGCGACCGGCGCGCCGAGCCCGCGGAACATGTGCAGGTAGCCGTCGCCCTTGGCGGCGAGATCCTCCGCCTGCGCGGCGTTGACCAGGTACGTCGCCTCCCCGGCGAACGCCTGCGCGCCGAACGCGTGCTCGGGGTGGAAATGCGTCGTCGTCAGGTACAGCCTGCGGCCCTCGGCGTACTCGTCGGCGAACCTCAGCACCGCCTCGGCGTTGCGCGGCCCCATCCCCGTCTCGACGACCAGCACGGAATGCGCGCCGCCGATGACGCCGACGTTCGGCACCAGCTCCACGCCGCGGTTCGGGATCACCACGAGGTCGTCGGCGACCTCCAGCGCTCCGGCGACGTCCACGATCGGGTCGGGCCCCGTGTACTCCAGTGCATCAGGCATGGCGTCACTCCTCGTCTCAGGAGCCTCCAGTGCATCGCCGGGGCGTCGCGGGCGTCCAACACCGGTTCCGTTCGCCCGATACCGTCCGGATATCGTCGCCGGTGATGGACCTACGCTCGCTGCGCTACTTCGTGGCCGTCGCCGAGGAACGCCACTTCGGGCGCGCCGCCGCGCGGCTGCACATGACGCAGCCGCCGCTGAGCCGGGCCATCAGGCGGCTGGAGACCGACCTCGGCGCCGTCCTGCTGGAGCGCTCGCCGTCCGGGGTCGCGCTGACCGCCGCCGGGACGGTCCTCTACGACGAGGCGCGCCTGCTGCTGGAGCAGGCCGGCCACCTGCGCGCCCGCGTCGCCGCCGCGACCGGCGCCGCCACGCTGACGATCGGCACGCTCGCCGACAGCGCGCAGCAGGCGGGCACCCGGCTCGCCGCCGCGTTCCGCCGCCGCCACCCCGGCGTCGACGTCCGCGTCCGCGAGGCCGACCTCACCGACCCCACCACCGGCCTGCGGGCCGGGCTCGTCGACGTCGCGCTCACCCGGACGCCCTTCGACACCACCGGCATCACCGTCCACGAGCTGCGCGCCGATCCCGTCGGGGTGGTGCTGCGCGCGGACGATCCGCTCGCGGGTCGCGGCACCCTGCGGCTGGACGACCTCGCCGGCCGCCGATGGTTCCGGTTCCCGGACGGGACCGACCCGTTGTGGGCCGCCTACTGGACCGGCCCATCCGATGGTCCGGCGGTGGACGGCCCCGTGGTGCGGACCGTCAACGAGTGCCTGCAGGCCGTCCTGTGGAGCGGGACGATCGGGCTGGGCCCGCTCGCCGACGAGCTGCCCGAGGGCCTCGTCTCCGTCCCCGTGACCGACATGCCGCCGAGCCGGCTGGTCGTCGCCTGGGCGGGGGAGAACCCCGGCCCCCTCATCCGCTCTTTCGCGCAGATCGCCGCCGCCCTCCTCCGCTCCGACGCCTCGTAGGACTCATCAGGGCCGGCGGCCCGGCGGCGGCTCCGCGCCGAACACCCAGGGCGCGAGGACGACCTGCCACCCGTCCGGATCCTGGAACACGACCGCCCCGTGCTCCGACCAGTACGGGTTCTCCGGCGCGACCGGCCGGTGCCCGTGCCCGGTCAGGCGGGCCGCCGCCGCGTCCCGCGCCCCGGCGCCCCGGAGATAGAGGACGAGCTGGTTCTCCGGGTGCGGCTCCGGGATCCGGGGCGGCGCGCCGCTCTGCGTGATCTCCATGTGCACGGGCGTCCCCGGCAGGCCGAACACCGCCCCGTCGTACCCGGCGTGGTCCCGCCATTCGGCCAGCACCGGCAGGCCCAGCACGTCCCGGTAGAACGCGAGGACCTCCTCGAAGCGCGCCGTCGGCCGCGCGAACCGCACGGCCCCGACGTCCAGGTGCTCAGGCCACATCGTCCCGGCCCTCGTCCGATACCAAGAGGACGACCTTGCCCCGGCCGTGGCCGGTGGCGACCTCGCGGTGCGCGTCCGCCGCGCGGTCGAGGGGGAACGCCGCGCGCAGGTGCAGGCGCAGCCGCCCCTCCGCGTAGAAGCGCGCGGCCTCCGCGACGCGCGCCGACGACCGCTTGTCCGGGGTGACGCGCACGCCGAGCTCGGCGGCCCGCGCGTGCTCGACCAGCGTGATGATCCGGTTCCGGTCCCGGACGAGCTTCAGCGACACCTCCAGCGCGTCGCCGCCCGCCCCGTCGAGCGCGGCGTCCACCCCGCCGGGCGCCGCGTCCCGGACGCGCTCCTCCAGGCCGTCCCCGTAGGCGACCGGGACGGCGCCGAGCGAGCGCAGGTAGTCGTGGTTGGCCTCGCTCGCCGTGCCGACGACGGTCGCGCCGGCGATCCGCGCGAGCTGGACGGCGATCGCCCCGACCCCGCCCGCCGCCGCGTGGACGAGCAGGGTGTCGCCGGCGCCGACGCCCATCTCCTCCAGCGCGATGTGCGGCGTCATCACCGCCGCCGGGAACGCGCCCGCCACCTCCCACGGCATGCTGGCGGGCTTGGCCGTCACCGCCGCGGCCGGGACGACGACGTACTCCGCGTAGGCGTTGAGCCGGCAGTTGCCCATCACCTCGTCGCCCGGTTGAAGGCCCGCGACCCCGTCGCCGACCTGGTCGACCGTGCCCGCGAACTCGTTGCCCGGCACGCGCGGGAACCCCTCCGGCGTCCCCGGCGGCGTCCATCCCTCCCGGACGGCCAGGTCGAACGGCTGCACCCCCGCGGCCCGGACCCGGACCCGGACCTCGCCGGGCCCCGCCTCGGGCGCCGCGATCTCCATCGGCCTCAGCACGTCCGGTCCGCCCGGCTCGCTGAACCCCGCGACCCGCATGATTCCTCCCCAGAGTCGATCACGCAGCACGCTAGGACCTCGACCAAGGTCGAGGTCAACTCCGCCGCCCCACCGAAAAGTGATGCCCGATTCGCTCGGTCACGTACGGATTTGTCATATCTCACTAGGATGCTGGCGTGCACGACGATCAAGACGGCCTTCCGGCCGCCGGCACCGAGGCCCTCGACCTGGCGACCGCGCCGCTGCGGCCGCTGCCCGACGACCCCGCGGGCGGCGACGAACCGGAACCGGAGGCGCCCGCCGGAGCGGCCGCCGAGGAGGCCGGGCCCGGGATCTGCCAGCACTGCGCGCGCCCGCTCCCGCCCGGCGCGTCCCGGTTCTGCAGCGACGCGCACCGCGAGGCGCACGCGCGGGAGGCCGAGCGGCGCGACGCCGCCGGGACCGCCGCCCTGCGCACCTTCGGCGACGACGTCGAACGGCTCGGCGACATGGTCGTCGAGCTGGTCAAGGCCGCCGCCGCGCTCGGCGAACGGCTCGACGGGGAGGTCCGCGGCGCGATCGACGGCGCCGAGGAGGCGCTCGCCGAGGCGCGCGCCGAGCGCACTGCCGCCGCAGCGGCCGACGCCCGCACCCGCGAGGCCGAGGCCCGTGCCGAGGCCGCCCGCGCGGAGGCCGCCGCCGCGATCGAGGAGCTCCAGAAGGGCATGGCCGCCGCGAAGGCCAGCGTCGCCGCCGCGCAGGAGAGCGAGGCCGGCGCCTGGAAGGAGGCCGGCGCCGCCCAGCAGGCCCGCGCCACCGCCGCCAACGAGGCCGCCCAGGCCGACGGGCTCCGCAAGCACGCCGAGGCCGCGTGGCGCACCGAGCACCAGGCCCGCACCGACGCCGAGAACGAGCGCGACGCCCTCGCCGGCCGCCTCGCGGGCGAGCAGACCGCGCTCGCCACCGCGCACGCCGAGCTGAAGGAGGCTCGCGCCGAGCTCGACGAGGCGCGCTCCCGGCTCGACGCCGCCGCCGAGACCGAGCGGCGGCTGCGCGAGGAGCTGACCGCCGCGCAGGCCGAGGCCGCCCGCCTCACCGCCGAGCGCGAGTCCGCGACGGCCCGCGCCGACGAGCAGGCCGCGCGCGCCGACCGCGCCGAGAGGCTCGCCGACGAGACCGCCGCCCGGGCGGAGGGCGCCGACGCCCGCATCGAGCGGGCCGAGCGGCGCGCCGAGATCGCCGCCGAGCGCGCGGACCGGGACGCCGCCACCGTCCGCTCCCTCCAGGGCACGCTGCGCGCGGCCCTCGACCTCCCGGCCGTCGAGGAGCTCGGCGAGGGCCAGGGCGTCAAGGTCGGCGAGGCCGGCGCGGTCATCGCCAGGCCCGGCGGGCTGATCGGCGTCGAGCAGGTCCCGGACGTCCTCGACAGCGAGCTCGCCGCCCGGTTCGCGCGCGCCGTGCTGGCCGTCCGCGTCCACCAGGCCACCCAGCGGGCCCTGCAGGACACCGCCGCCGAGCCCTCTGAGGCGGACGACGGCGACGGGCCGTAGCGCGCCGTCCCCTGGAGGCCCGGTCGCGGGAAACCGACGTCACCCATGTCGGCGTCGGGAATCCGCCAGCCCGGCTCCGGCGCCGCCTGTTGGCTGTGACGCGTCCCCGCGCTCCCGACCCCAGGACGGCACCGATGCGCACGGCCACTCCTCCGGCCACCGGCCGGATCGCCCCTCCCTCGTCCGGCTGGCCCGCGGTCCTCGCGGTCACGACCGGCATCTTCGCCATCGTCACCACCGAGATCCTGCCGATCGGCCTGCTGACCCCGATCGGGAGGGACTTCACCGTCTCCGACGGCACGGCCGGGCTGATGATGGCGCTGCCCGGCTATGTCGCGGCCGCCGCCGCGCCCGCCGTCACCGTCGCGACCGCGGGCGTCGACCGCCGCCGGATGCTGTGCGCCTTCATGTTCCTGCTGGCGTCCGCGAACGCCGTCGCCGCCGCGGCACCGGCGTACTGGGCGGTGCTGCTGTCCAGGGTCCTCGTCGGGATCGTCATCGGCGGCTTCTGGTCGATCGGCGCCGGACTGGCCGGCCGGCTCGTCCCCGCCCGGTCGGCGCGCAGGGCCACCGCGGTCGTGTTCTCGGCCGTCCCGCTGGGGTCGGTCGTCGGCGTGCCGCTGGGCACGCTGATCGGTGACCTCGCCGGATGGCGGGCCGGGTTCCTCATGCCGGGCCTGCTGTCGGCCGGGGTGCTGGTCGCGCTCGTCCTGCTGCTGCCGCCGCTGCCCGCCGAACGGGCCGCGCGCCTCGGCGTGCTGCGCGGCATGCTCCGCGGCACCGGAACCCGGTCCGCCCTGCTGCTGACCTTCCTCATCGTCCTCGCGCACTTCGGGGCCTACACCTATGTAACGCCGTTCCTGGAAGGCGTCACGGACGTGCCGCCGGCGCGGATCACGCTCTTCCTGCTCGCGTACGGCGCCGCCGGGGTCGCGGGCACGTTCCTCGCGGGCACGGCCGCTGCCCGCCGCCCGCACGCCGCGTTCGGTGCCGCCGGAGCCCTGATCGCCGTCGCCGTCCTGGCGCTGCCGTTCCTGGGACGCGCGGAACCGGGCGCCCTCGCGCTGCTCGTCGTCTGGGGGATCGGCTACGGCGCCGTCCCGGTCTGCTCGCAGGCGTGCTTCGCCCGATCGGCTCCGGAGAGCCCGGAGGCGGCCTCGGTCCTGTTCACGGCGTCGTTCCAGGCGACCCTGTCGAGCGGCGCCCTGGTCGGAGGCGCCGTCCTGGACCACACGTCCGCGCGGACGGTCATGCTGCTCGGCGGCGCGACCGCCGCCGCCATGGCCGCGACCACCGTCCTGCTCGGGCGCCTGACCGGCGGCGAGGAGAAAAGCGGGGAAATATCCCCCGCTTAGGGTTGCCGGGCGGCGGGATGCGTGCCACGCTCAAGTGGGGAACGATTCCCCGGTTCGGCGCGGCGCGGCTGCGGCGCCCGATCCCTTGCAGCGAAGGAGCGGTGATGGCCTCCGTCGAACTCCCGCCGAAGCTGGCACGGATGAGCCGCGGCCCGCTCCGGCTGCTCGGATGGGGCGTCCCGATGGGGCCGCTGGTCCTGCTGCGCACCCGCGGCAGGCGCAGCGGCCTGCCCCGCACCGCGCCGGTCGCCCTGCTGAAGTTCGAAGGGCGGCAGTGGCTCGTCTCGCCGTTCGGCGACACCCACTGGGTCCGCAACGCGCGCGCGGACGGCCGGGCGCGCCTCGGCCGCGGGCGGCGGCTCCGGCCGGTGCGCCTCACCGAGGTCGACGATGACCGCGCGTCCCGCGTGCTGCGCGCCTACCGGCGCAAGTTCCGGATCGTCCCGTTCGTGCGGGACGCCTTCGAGGCGCGGGAGGACCACCCGGTGTTCCTCGTCGAACCGGAGCCCTGATCGGCCGCCGTCCTGCCGCGCCCCCGCTACTCGCCGTCGTAGACGAGGAGGCCGCCCGGGCGGAGGCGGGCACCGGACGTCGGCGGATGCCCGGTGAGCCGGCCGTCGTGGGCGAGGTGCAGCACTGGGCGGTCGCGGGCCAGGACGGCGAAGTCGGCGATGAGCCGCCGGTGGCAGCGCCACCAGACCGACTCGCTGCACATCACGGCCGTGGACGTCCGGTCGGCCTCCGGCAGCAGCTCGTCCATGGCGGCCACGAACTCCGGGTCGCGGGTGTGCCCGGCGTAGCCGCGGAACGAGTCGTTCCGCCAGAACGTGTCGGGCGAGTCCGGCGCGGCCTTCCGGAAGCCGCCGAGCCGCTTCTCCCACCGGTAGCCGATCCCCTCCGCGGGCAGCCACTCGCGCAGCGCGTCGCGCTGCACGTCCGGGTTGCGGCGGCTGCCGGGTGCGGTCCGAACGTCCACCACGGACCGCACCCCGGCGCCGTGCAGCAGGCGCGCCAACTCCTCCCGCCCCGCCGTCCCGTGCCCGAACGTCAGCAATGGCCGCTTCTCGTCCACACTCCAGGATGAGCACATGCCGCGAAGCCGCCGGCACAGGGGCCCTGATCAGAGGGGCGGAGGCGAAGGTCACGTGTGGTTCGCGACGGTCTTCAGGGCGTAGAGGAGTTCGGACGCCGTGACGTCGTCCAGCTCGGCGAACGTCGCCTCCGACTTGTCGCCGCCGTAGTCGAAGGCGTCGTGGTCGGTGATCCAGACCCCTTCCAGCGTCTGCTCCTCCAGGCCCGCAGGGGACGTCGCGAGGAATCCCGGGTAGACGTCCAGGACGACCGTGTGCCCGGTCGGCGAGTCGAGCCGCATCGTGCTCTGCACGCCCCCGTCCCCGGACGGGCCGCGGCGCCAGCCCTCGCGTTCCAGCCTCAGCAGCGCGCCGACGCCGACCCGCGTCCCGGTGAAGCGCTCGATGCGGTCGCTCGCGCGCTCCCGCTCGGTGAGCGCGCCGACCGGCCTGCCGAGCTGCGGGAACGGCTGGAGGATCTCGTAGTCGGCGAACAGCTCGCTCCACGCGGCGACGGTCTCGCCGAGCCGCAGCGGGTGCGCGACGAGGACGGCCCCCGAGTCGGGCAGGGCGAGGGCCTCGTCGTCCACGCCGGCGAAGGAGCGGTCCTCGGCGAGACGGAACGCGGTGGCCGCGCCGTCCTCGTCCTCGGACAGCCAGACCAGGCGCCGGGCGAGGTGGCACGCGAGCGGATGCTCGGCGAAGAACCGGCGGAAGTCGGGGACGCTCCACCGGCGCTGCCGCGCCATCGCCCGCTCCATCCGCCGGACCAGGTCGGACGCGGCGCTCCGGACGTCCTTCTTCAGCCCGGCGAACGCCCGCCCGGCGGCCTCCGCGAGCTCGGGGTCGTCCTTCGCGCCCGGCTTCGGCAGCGACTTGCGCAGCCTGCCGGTGTCGTCGAACACGACGGGACGGAGCTGCTCGTCGAAGCCCACCCGGAAGGAGCGCGGCCCGAAGTCGAGCGTCATGCCGCCCGAGGCGTCCAGCCCGAAGTCGGGGACCATCCGGTCGGCGAGCTGGTCCAGGGTGAGGCCGCGCGCCTCCGCGACCTGGGTGAGCAGCTTGCCCGCCTTGTTCTTCAGCCGCTTGGGCCGGGCCTTGTCGGCGACGAGGTGGAGTTGCAGGAGGGCGACGTCCGAACCGGACGCGGCGAGCACGTCGAGACCGTTCAGCGGCATCCTGATGTGGGACTGGCCGGTGGCGGCGCGCGCCAGCGCGCCGAGACGGCGCATCGTCTCGTCGTCGCCGGTCCAGCAGAGCTGCGCCCAGACCGCCCGCGACTCCTCCCCGATGGAGCGGCCGAGTTCGAACAGCGCCCATCCGAACCGCGCGAGGGACACCGGGTCGAGCGCGTCCATCGCCTCCCGCAGCGGCGCGGTCGGGGGACGCTTCGGGGTCGCCTTGCCGAGCGCCGCGAGCAGGTTCGCGGTCGCCGCCTCCGGCAGCGCGTCCTCGCGGCCCCGCATGAGGATCTGCGGGAGCAGGGCGGTCGGGGCCCAGGGCAGGGCGCCGTCCTTCGCGGGCTTCCGGAGCGCCTTCGGGACGGCGCTCTCGGGCGCCTCCGGCAGCCGCGCCGCCTCGACGGCCTCGGCCGCCGCACGGGCCCGGGCGTCCTGCGCCCGCGCCTCCAGCTCGGGATGAGCCCGCAGGTGCGCGCTGAGCAGCCGTCTCGCCTGGTCGGACTCCCCGGCGCGCTCCGCGAGGAGGCGGACCGCCCGGACCGGGAAGCGCTCGATCATCGCCGTCAGGGCGGCCAGCCCGCCCGGCCGGGCGGTGTCGCCCGCCACGAGCGCGAACGCCTCGTCGCTCGGCAGCAGCGACAGCACCTGGAAGATCGCCTTGCGCGCGCGGGCGTTGAACCCCGACCCGTGGATGATGTCGCGCACCTCCCAGTCGGTGTCCTTGAGCGCGGCGGCCAGGTGCGGAGCGACGGCCGGCCCGATCCCCTCCGCCGCCGTGAGCAGGACGTCCAGGCCGATCTCGTTGTCCCCGAACCTCGCCCGGTTCGCGCCGCGCAGCCGGGCGAGCTGCCCCGCGGACCCGAGCGAGCACCAGAGCAGCTTCGACGCGTCGGTCTCCGGCTCGGGCCGTTCCCGGACGCATTCGTCCACCCATTCCTCCTGGTCGGGAACCAGGAAGGCGACCACCTGGCGCTGCGGCCGCGCGGCGCGGTGCCCGGCGAGCGCCGCGACGGCGGCGGCGTGGTCGGCCTCGTCCGCGACCGCCAGCAGCGCGCGCGTCCGCCGCCCGGCCGGGCCCGTCGCCCACGGCAGCCGGTGCTCCGACCAGCCGCGGGCCTCCAGGACGTGGTCGCCGCTCAGCTCGTCCCGGCCGATGGCGAGGCCGTCCGCCTCCGCGCCGGCGCGGGCCGCGAAGGCGAGCCCGTGCGCGACCGCCCACGCGTCGACCCAGGGCACGGCGTTCTCGACGGACCACGCGGCGATCCAGTGGTCGTGGTCCTCGCCCCGGGACACGTGCGTCTCGACGAGGGCGACGGCGGCGGCGCCGCGCGGGTCCGGCTCGCCGTCCAGGTACGCCCGCGCCGCCCGGACCGCGCCGGGGTCGCTGCCCAGGTGGCCCAGCATCCGGTCGACGGCGGCGCGGTTCCCGGCCAGCCGGTCGGCGATCCGTCCCGCGGCGGCCGGATCGACCGCCGGCGGCGGGCTCGGCACCGCCCCGCCGCGCCTGATCAGCAGTTCCGTGCGCAGCGCCGCGGGGATGGTGAGGACGTCCTCGTCGCCGGCCTCGGGGGGATGATCATTCATGCGGCCACGCTAGACGCCCCCGCCGACACCCAGGACCGCCTTCCCCTACCTCGTTGACCCCTTGTGGGACGCCCCATAAGGGCGCCCCCGCCCGCGCCACAGCGCGACCGAGATCTCGGGAGGGGCTGTCCGGCTGCGGGCCGGACAGCCGCTCGGGTGTGCAGCCAGGCGTCGCCTGCGATGGCGCCGCGGTGGCGGAGGCGGCGGTTCGCGCGGTGGACGAGCCAGGCGACGCGTTCGACCGGAGGTCTCCACCGGCGATGGTCGACTGGCCAGTCCGGGTCACAGCCTGCACCGGTGTGTGATCACTTCACAAGTCTGCGCATTTCATTCAACGAGAGAGTTGTTAACCAGATTCACGCATGATCTAATCGGCCCTGATCGGCTTCCCCCCGACGAAAGGTGGAACCTTCCGTGAAATCGATGCGTCACTTCGTCGCCGCGCTGAGCGTGGCCGTCCTAGCGGTCGCCGGTAGCGGTGGTACCGCCCTGGCTGACCCGGCACCCGGCGAGATGCTCGGCGACTCGACCTTCACCAACAACACCGGCCAGTGGTGGGGCAACGACGTTGATATCCGCGCGACGAACGGAGAGCTCGAGGCCGACGTCCCGTCCGGCGGCTTCGGCGATCTCCCGGGTGGCATCGTCAACCCGTGGGACCGCTCGATCGGGTACTCGCCCCTGTCCTTTACCGGCCAGCAGCTCTACACGCTGTCCTTCGACGCCCGGGCCACCCGGGACGTGACCCTCGACGTGAGCGTCTACACCTACAACACCGGCCAGTACATCCCCTACTGGGACCGCCCAGTCGCGCTCACCACGACCACGCAGCACTTCGAAGTACCGGTCGCCATGTACTCCACCGCGTCCGAACGCAGCCTCGGCTTCCAAGTCGGTACGTACGGCCCCGCCTACCACCTCTACCTCGACAACATTTCGCTCGTCCCCACCCAGGACGGCTGAGGCGACGTATGGACGCCGGGCATCCGGTTGCATCGCAGCTGAACCCGGAGCCCGGCGTCCCACCAAGCAGAAGACGCGCGGACGTCGCTAGAGATGCCGCCGATGTTCGCCCCTCATGCGGAAGACCGCGCCCCTCGCGGACACCCCCTACGCAGACTCGACAGACGAGCCTGTTACTCGGAGGGCTCTGTGGCTGGACTTCCGCCAGGTAGTCACGCTGCGCTCCGTCAGCTGGAGAGACGCTCACGCCTCAAGTGGTCGAGCAGCGCGGCGAAGGTTCGGTGGGAGAGTTCGAGATGGCCTGCCGCAGGGTTCTTGCTGTCACGAACGCCGATCCCGGGCGAAAGGCGAGCCAGTTCGACGCAGGCGCCCCCGGTCTCGTCGCTGTAGCTGGACTTCCGCCAGGTTGTCACGCTGCGCTCCGTCAGTTGGAGGGACGCTCGCGCCTCAAGTGGTCGAGCAGCGCGGCGAAGGTCCGGTGGGGGAGTTCGAGATGGCCCGCCGCAGGGTTCTTGCTGTCACGGACGCCGACGCCGTGGGAAAGGCGAGCCAATTCCACGCACTCGCCAGTGCCGCCTTGGCCACTGTGACTGGACTTTCGCCAAGTCGTCATGTGCGCATCCTCGCTATCCATTCGAGTGACTGGGTCTCGTTCCAGGCCCGCGCTGCGATCCCCTCGAAGCGTACAGCCACACCGGCCGCCTCGCCTTGGCCCTCTATGACTCGCCCGACGTCGAGATTCGTTCCAGCGAACGCGACCTGGACGTTCTTGGGGAGCTCGAAGCAGCAGAAGGAGCCGTCCAATCCGATATGGGGCGCTGCACTCTCTGGCAGGACGCGGATTGAGATGTGGTGAAGCTCTGCGAGCTTGAGGAGCAGGTCACGCTGTTCCTCCATGACCGAGGTGCCTCCCATAGGACGCAGGGCGACCTCGTCGAGCACGGCCCAGATTCTGGGATCGTCGGCGAGTATGGCGGCTTGGTGTTCCATGCGCCTTGCGACTGCGGCGTCGAGGTCGTCCACGAGCCCGGCGGCGTGACCCGCGCTCAGCAGGGCTCTGGCGTACCCCTCCACTTGGAATGGGAGCGGGATGATGTTCTCGCTGTAGATGCGGAGGACGGACGCGTCGCGCTGGTACCTGCGGAGCTTCTCGGACCAGTTGGGGTCCACGCCCAGTTTGGCGTAGCGCAGGAGGATCGTGAGGATGCCGCCCGTGTCCCATAGTTGGTCCAGGATGTCGGCCTCGCGTTCGTCGAGTTGGCGGGTGCCGCCCTCGTACTTGGAAACTTGGCTCTTGGTGCAGCCGATGATCTTTCCGACCTCCTCCTGGGTCATCCGGTGCTTCTGGCGGAGGAAGCGCAGGTAGTAGGCGATGAGGGCGTAGAGCGAGACGTCCGGGTCGGGGGACTTCCTGACCATGATCGACCGCCTTCCGGGGGGAGCGGTAGTTGCCAACCTGTCCGGCAATGGTGACAACGTAACCAGTCCCTCTCATTCTTGTCCTTGAAATCGCGGGAGGGAAGGGGGAGGTCATGGGGATTAAAGCCGCTAATTCGGGCGAACTGGATGTGGTCTGTCTGGCGGCGGCCACGGTGCCGGGGATGGTGCGGGCGCTGGTCGAGTTCCGGCTTACTGAATGGGGTCTCATGGCCCTGGCGGGGGACGTTCATCTCATCGCTGGGGAACTGGTCGCGAATGCGATACAAAGTACGCCGGATCGGGAGATCCGGGTCAGGTTCGTGCGGGAGGCGCGGGCCGTCGTGCTCCAGGTGTGGGACGCCTCGGACGCCATGCCGGTCGCCAGGCCGGTGGCGGAGATGACGCTGGACGACATCGTCCCCGACCCGTGTGCGCTGGACGCGGGGCACGACGACGGGACGGGCGGGTGGGGCCTGCCGATCGTCCAGGCCCTCGCCAGCCGGTGCGGTGTGGAGCGGACGAGCCCCGGCAAATGGGTCTGGGCGGAGGTCGCGTTCTGATGCCCCGCCGGGTTCTCCTGGGGCGGTGGAGGTGTCCGCGTGAATGCGCCGTCCGGTATCTGGATCACCTGTCCGTCGCCGTGCGAATGGACGGCTGGCGATGCGTGAAGTTCTACCGGGACGACCGTTTTCCATTCCCGGAGCCGTTGTTGTGGATTTACGCGAGCGGCGTCGCCGAGGACGTGGGCGTTGTTGTGGGCGTGCGTCCTGTGGCCGGAGGCGGGTGGGTTTATTGCGAGGCGCTGCGGCGTCGGAGCCGTTTCTTTTTCCCGTGCGGAGATGCCGAAGCGGCGGCCGAACGGGTCGGCCGCCTGCTCAGGCACCGCATGTTCCCCGCGACGTGGTGAGACGGCGCGTCAGTTGTCCGGGACGGGTTCGGGGTCGCCCTTCTCCGGGGTGACGAGGAGCCCGACCGAGTCCGAGCTGCGCATCCAGGCGCCGGTGATCCGGCGGTCGCCGGCGGGACGCCAGTTCGCGGGCGGGTCCCAGCCGCCGCCGGAGAGGTCGGGCTTGAACTCGCCGAGAAAGAAGGCCCAGGTCAGGCCGCGGCGGTCGAGGTCGGGGAGGGCTTGGCGGACGGTGCGTCCGGTGAGGTGCAGGCTCTTCGGGCGGTCGCCGGGCGCGGCGTAGGCGTCCTGGTAGACCTCGCCGGGACGGGCCTTGCGGCCGAGGACGATGTCGGCGCCCTCCAGATGGAACATCGCGCCGCCGAGCTTGACGCGGAGCGGGCAGGTGCCCTGGTCGGCCGCGCATTTCAGGTCGGTGTCGGACGTGCCTGTCACGCCGCCCGGTGGCAGGTCGCCGCTCGGGGCCTGCAGCGAGCCGACGCGGATGATCCGGCGTTCCTCGCCCGGGGAGACCGGCACGATCCGCAGCCGGACGTCCAGCCCGAACCTCGCGAACGCCTCGCGGAACTCGCGCTGGTCGGCGTAGGCGTCCTTGACCTCGACCTCGTACTCGTCGTCGCCCGTCACGTCGATCCGCACGGCGGCGTTGGCGTAGCTGCGCAGCGGGCCGGCGTCGCGGGCCGGAAGGATGATGAGCGCCGCGGCGGCGGCGACGGCCACGGCGGCGGCGACCGCGAAGCGCAGTCGCAGGCGGGGGCGGAAGCGGCGGCGCGGGGCCGGGGCGGTCTCCGCGGTGATGGCGGCCAGCAGGGCGCGGGAACCCTTGTCCTGCGTGGGGATGTCGTCTTCGCGGACGGGGTTCAGGGACGCCACGAGGTCGTCGACCGGGTACGTCATGCCAGTTCGCTCCTCAGGACGGGCCTGCCCGGCCCCGGTTGGTCGACGCCGGCGGCGCGCAGAGCGCGCGCGAAGCGTTTGCGGGCGCGGTGGAGGCGGATGCTCACGGCGTTGCGGGAGCAGCCGAGAACCGCCGCGATCTCGGGGACGGTCAGGCCCTCCCACGCGACGAGGGTGAGCAGCTCGCGGTCCCGTTCGGGGAGGGTGGCGAACACCTCGGCCACGGGGGAGTCGTCGTCGTGGACGGGCGTGGCCAGGCCCGCGCGCAGCGCCGCCGTCTTGTGCGCGTGGCGCTGGACGCCGCGCCGGTGGTTGGCGAGGACGCGGCGCGCCACCCCGTACAGCCACAGCCGGGCCCCGTCACCGGACGGGATGTCGGCGGCGCGCCGCCAGGCGATCGTGAAGGTCTCGGCGACGACGTCGGCGGCGTCCTCGGGGGTGTCGCAGCGGCGCAGCGCGTACCCGAGCAGCCCTCGGTAGGTCGTGGCGTAGACGGCCGCGAACTCCTCTTTATCCATGAGCGGGGATCCTCCGCATGTGGCCTCCTCGGGGGTCACCTGCACATGTCATGAGATCCCCGGATCTTTCACCCCGCGAAGGACGCGATGCGGGACCACACCTGGGACGGCTGCTCCTCCTGGGCGAAGTGCCCGGCGTCCTCGATGGTCGCCGTCGTGAGGTCGCGGACGCCGGCGGCGCGGAAGCCGCGCGCGTAGGCGTCGGTGCCGCCGCCCTCGCGGTCGCCGCGCACGTAGAGCAGCGGGGTGGAGATGGGGCCGGTGCAGGCGGTGTTGTCCTCGGCGTCCTGGGCGAGCGCGCGGTAGAGGTCGAAGCCGGCGGTGAGCGCGGCACCGGTGCCGTAGGCGGCGGCGTGCGCGGCCCTCGATTCCGGCGTGATCCTGGACGGGTCGGCGGACAGCACGTCGTAGAAGTAGTCGAAGTACTCGCGCTCGCGGCCCCGGACGAGTGCCTCGGGCAGCGCCGGGACGGCGTGCAGGCCGAAGTGCCAGACGCGGGGGTCGCGCAGGACGTCGTCCCACGGGTCCAGGCCGGGGATCACCGTGTTCATGATGACGACGCGCGCGGCGGCGTAGTGCCGCAGGTACGCGTAGGCGATCATGCCTCCGGCGTCGTGGCCGACGAGGGTGAGGTCGGCGAGGCCGAGGCGCTCGACCAGGCCGTGGACGAGCGAGGCGAGCGCGCGTTTCGAGCCGCCGTCGACGGCCCCGGTGGACGCGCCGACGCCGGGGAGGTCGATGGCGATCAGCCGGGCGTCGGAGGGCGCGGCCGCCATGACGCCCGTCCACGTCCACCACGACTCGGGCCAGCCGTGCAGGAACAGGAACGGCCGGCCGCGCGGGTCGCCGGACTCGGCGACGTGCAGGCAGTGGCCGTCGATCGGGACGCGGGCATGGCGGATTGACATGTTCCATGTCTACCAAACGACATGAGGCATGTCCACTAACTAGGATGGGGCCGTGAACGCGTACGAGCGGGGAACCGGCTTCCTCCTGGCCCGGCTGGGCTCGCTGACGGCGCGGTCGTGGACGGCGTTCCTCGCCGCGCACGACCTGACGCAGGGGCAGTACGCGGTGCTGGTGATGCTCGACGAGCACGGACCGCAGGGGCAGCGGCGGCTCGCCGGGCTCGTCGCCGTGGACGCCCGCAACATCGTCGCGGTGCTCGACTCGCTGGCCCGGCGCGGGCTCGTGGAGCGGCGCCCGGACGAGGCGGACAGGCGCCGCCGCACCGTCGCGCTCACCGACCGGGGCAAGGCGCTCGTCACGGCGATCGCCGACGCGGCGGCCGAGGAGCAGGACGGGTTCCTCAGCGCCCTCGACCCGGCGGAACGCGCCCAGCTCAACCAGCTTCTCAGGCGCCTCTACGCGTCGCACGTCGACGGTCCCGCATGACGGCGGCCGCCCGCGAAGCGGCCCCGCCCGACGGCACGATGGCCAGAGATGACAGCGGCCGCCCCGGATAAGCGGGGCGGCCGGAAGGAAGGGGACGGGTCAGGACGGCTCGGGGAGCATCCGCTTCATGGCCTCGTGGGCGCCCGCGACCAGCTCGTTGCGGGGGAAGCCGTTGCGCTTCTGGGCGGCCCTGTAGTTGCCGCCGGCGACCCAGACCGGCCCGTCGGGCAGGTGCTCCAGGCCCTCGCGGGCGATGTCGTCGGGTTCGGCGACGTTCAGGCCCGGGATGTCCATGTTGAGGCCGGCGCGTTCCATCGCCGGGGTGCGGGTGACGCCGAGGACGAGCTCCAGCACGTCCACGCCGTGCTCGCGCAGCTCCAGCCACAGCCCCTCGGCGAACACGCGGCCGAACGCCTTCACCGCCGAGTAGATGCTGATCTGCGGCTGCCCCATGTAGCCGGCGAGCGAGCCGACCAGCAGGATCCCGCCGCGCCCGCGCTCCTTCATCAGCGCGCCGAAGTGGTGCGTCAGCGACAGCTGCGCGGTGATGTTCAGGTCGATGACGCCCTGGAAGCGGTCCAGGTCGCCGGACACGAACTCGTGGCCGTAGCTGTTGGCGCCCGCGTTGAAGACCAGGAGGCCGACGTCCAGGCCGTCGGTGACCTCGCGGATCCGCTTCAGCGGGTCCGGGGCGACCAGGTCCAGTTCGAGGGTGCGGACCTCCACGCCCTTGGCGCGGACCTCCTCGGCGGTGCGCTCCAGCGGCCCGGGCTTGCGGGCGATCAGCACGAGGTTCAGCCCCGCGTCGGCCAGCCGGTGGGCGAAGGCGGAGCCGACGCCCTCGGAGCCGCCGGCGATGACGGCCCACGGGCCATAGCGGTCGATCATTGTTCTCCGTCCAGGTCCGGGGTCCAGGCGACGCCGTTGATGTGCGAGCCGCCGTCCACGAACAGGGTGTTTCCGGTCAGGTAGCGGGCACCGTCGGAGGCCAGGAACAGCACGACCGGCGCGATGTCGGTCTCGGGGTCCCCGAGGCGGCCCATGGGGTTGGCCCGGTCCGCGGCGGCCTCGATCTCGGGATGCTCGGCCGCCATCCGGCGGAACGCGGCGCTCTTCGCGCCCGGGCAGACGGCGTTGACGACGACGCCCGTCGGCGCCCACTCGCGGGCGGCCGTGCGGGTCAGCGCGCGCAGCGCCTCCTTCGCCGAGTTGTACTCCAGGGTGCCCATGTGCGCGTTGACGCCGTTCAGCGAGCACATGTTGACGACGCGGCCCCAGCCCTGCCTCTTCATGTGCGGGAACGCGGCGCGCATCGCCCAGAACGGGCCGTAGTAGCCCATCGCGAAGCCGCGGGCGAGGTTCTCGTCGGTCTTGGTCTCGACGCGGCTGACGGTCCCGGCGCCCCACGCGTTGTTGACCAGGACGTCCACGCCGCCCCACAGGTCGGCGCAGAAGGCCACCATCGCCTCGACCTGGTCGCGGTCGGTCACGTCGGTCGGGACGAACCGGGCGTCCGCCCCGAACTCCTCGGCCAGCTCCCGCGCGACCCGCTCGCCCGTCTCGGCGTTCAGCTCGGCGACCAGGACGCGGGCGCCCTCCGCGGCGAACCGGCGGGCGATGCCGCGCCCGATGCCGTCGCCGGCGCCCGTCACGATCGCGGACCGGCCGGCCAGCGCGTCACTCATCGATCACCGTGATCGATCCGGTCAGCGCGGCCTCCTGGATCGCCGAGCGCAGCGCCGGGCAGGTCTCGTGCGGGTCCGCGGCGAGCTCGGGGCACGCGGCGCGGGCCTGCGCGGTCCACTGGATGCTCGTCTGCTCCCAGCTCGACTTGCGCACCAGCACCTCGGCGGCGCACCGGCGGCAGCGGACGGGCAGCAGCGGCCCGTCCACCAGCCGCTCGTCCTGGCGGATCGTCACGCCGAGGCCCCTTCGGCGGCCCGCCGCGCGAGGTTCTCCTCGACCTCCTTCTCCCACGACTCGACCGGCCGCGTCGTGTCGATCTCGAACTCGAACCGGTCGGTCATCTCCGGCCGCACGTCGGCGACGTCCACGTAGAACTGCTGGTACCAGCGGCGCAGCTGGTAGACCGGGCCGTCCTCCTCGCACAGCAGCGGGTTGTCGATCCGGGCCTTGCGCTTCCAGATCGCGACGTCCTGCTCGAAGCCGGTGAGGATGAAGTTCGACAGCTTCTCGGCGGTGGCCTCGGCGAGCTCCGGCGGCAGCTTGTCGCTGTGCTGGACGATGATCCCCGAGTGCAGCGAGAACGAGTTCTCGTCGATCGGGTAGTGGCAGTTGATCAGCACGGAGTGCAGGTCGTAGCCCTCGTAGTGGTACGTCAGCTCGTCGATCATGAAGGACGGCCCGTGGTAGGACGCGACGGAGCTGTTGCCGAGCATCCGCGGCCCGCCCCGGCCGCTCGCCTCGCGGCGGGCGTCCGGCCGGCTCTTGCCCTTCATGATCTGCGTCGCGACCTGGCCCTCGAAGATGTTCTTGAAGTACGTCGGGAACGAGTTGTGGATGTAGAAGAAGTGCGCCATGTCGACGACGTTGTCGATGATCTCGCGGCAGTTGGTGTGGACGACCTGCTCCGTCCAGCGCCAGTCCGTCCAGTCGTCGCGCGTGGCGCCCTCGATCTCCGGGATCGTCACGTCGTCCGGCGGCTGCTTGCCCTCCGGGTCGTTCCAGACGAACAGGAGCAGGTTCTTCTCCATCGTCGGCCACGACGCCGTGCGCGCGCGCAGCGGCACGCGACGCGCGTACGGGATCTTCTTGCAGCGCCCGTCGCCGCCCCAGCGCCAGTCGTGGAACGGGCAGGCGATCTCGTTGCCCTTCACGGTGCCGTCCGACAGGTCGCCGCCCATGTGCCGGCAGTAGCCGTCCAGGACGTTGGTCTTGCCGTCCTCGCCGGTGAAGACCACGAGCTTCTGCCCGAACGCGTTGACCGTGTGGGGCTTGCCGTCCTTGAACTTCTCGGCCGGCCCGAGGCAGTGCCATCCCCGGGCGAAACGGGAGGAGATGGCCTCCGCCTCGATCTTGCGGACGGCGTCCGACTCGGTTGCTGTCACGTGGATCATCCCTTCAGCGATGGACGGGTGATTCGAACGGTAGGTCGCGGGCCGCGGTCCGGTCCCGGAAGTCTCGGTGGCCGGGACGCGCGTCCCCGCGGCGGCACGGTGACATGGTGTCCTGCGAGGGCCGGACCAGAAAAGACGGGAGCGAGGAGCGGGCATGAGCAACGAGGTCCTGGAAGCCGTGCGGGAGCTGCTGCCGGGCATCGCCGAGCGGGCCCGGTCCGTGGACGAGAAGGGCCGCATCCCGGCCGAGACGATGAAGGAGCTGACCGCCGCCGGGGTGTTCCGGATGCTGCAGCCGACCCGCTACGGCGGCGCGGAGGACGACCCGGTCGCCTTCTACGAGGTGGTCAGGGCCGTCTCCGGAGCGTGCGGCTCGACCGGCTGGGTGACCGCCGTCCTCGGCGTCCACTCCTGGCATCTCGGGCTGTTCCCGGACGAGGCCCAGCAGGAGGTGTGGGAGCCGGGGCCGGACGTGCTGGTCGCCTCGTCGTACGCGCCGATCGGCCGGCTCACCCCCGTGGACGGCGGGTTCGAGGTGTCGGGGCGGTGGGCGTTCTCGTCCGGCTGCGAGTTCGCGGACTGGGCGCTGCTCGGCGGCCTCGTCGTCGGCGCGGAGGGCCGCCCGGTCGACTTCATGACCGTGCTGGTCCCGCGGACGGACTACGAGATCCGCCGGGTGTGGGACTCGATGGGGCTGCGCGGCACCGCCAGCGACGACATCGTGGTGGAGCGGGCGTTCGTGCCCGCGCACCGCGCGATGCGCAACTTCGACCAGGCGCAGCTGCGCACCGCGGGCCGGAAGGTCAACACCGGGCCGCTGTACCGGCTGCCGTTCGGCACGATCTTCACCACGACGGTCGCGGCGAGCGTGATCGGCATGGCGGCGGGCTGCCACGACCTGTACGTGCAGCGGATGCGGGACCGGATCCGGCTGAGCCTCGGCGGCGGCCGGTTCGTCGAGGACCAGTTCGCGCAGGTGGCGGTGGCGCGGGCGGCGTCGGAGATCGACGCGGCGATCCTGCAGACCGACCGGAACGTCCGGGAGATCTACGCGTACGCGGTCCGCAACGAGAAGATCCCGATGGAGCTGCGGCTGCGCGCGCGCCGCGACCAGGTGCGCGGCACCGAGCGGGCCATCGAGGCGATCGACATCCTGTTCAAGACGGCGGGCGGCAACTCGCTGCACCGCGGCAACGTGATCGAGCGGGCCTGGCGGGACGCGCACGCGGGCAGCGTGCACGTGGCGAACGACGTCGAGCACGCCCTGTCGATGTACGGCCGCGGCGAGTTCGGCCTGGCCGTGGAGGACAACCTCGTCTGACGCCCCGGGAGGCCGGCGCGCCGGGCCGCGAGCGCGGCCGGCGCCCTGGACAGGCGAACCGGCGTGCCGCCCCGGCGAGGGGACGGCACGCCGGATCCGTCAGCAGGCGCCGGACGGTGTGCGGCCCGACTGCACCGCCTGGACGAACTTCAGGGCGTCGTCGAAGGACGCCTCGATGCTGGCGCGGTGGTCGGCGCCCGGGTACTCGCGGTACGAGATGTCCGGGTACCGCTTGCACAGGTCGGCGATGAGGCCCTTCGTCGCGGCGGGCGAGACCGACGTGTCGGCCGTCCCCTGCGCGACGAGGGTCGGGACGCTCAGGTCGAGGCGGCTGGGCTCCTGCGTGTCGAAGTACGTCTCGAACGCGGTCAGGTCGGCGCCCGGCCGGAAGACCCCGCTCAGCGGGATCGCCGACCCGGCCTCCCTCAGCTGGGCGAGGCACGCGTCGCGCCGCCCGGATTCCAGGACCTTCGCGGCCGCCGGGGTCAGCAGGTCCTCCGGGTGGAACGACGGGTTCGCCGCCTTCGCCCCGTTCAGCAGGACGAACAGGAACGGCAGCGCCAGTTCGGCACCGGGGTACTGCGCCTGGACGTACTGCGCCGTCTCGGCCATGTGCGACCCGGGCGCGATCGACACGGCGCCCTTCAGCCGCACGTCGCCGGCCTTCTCCGCGGCGGCGGTGAACAGCGCGGCCTGGCCGCCCTGGCTGTGGCCCGCGACGTAGAAGTTCCGTCCGATGTGCGGGTCGACGCGGTGCGCGGCCCGGACGATGTCGAGGACGGTGTTCGCCTCGCTGGCCCCGTTCATGTACGGGTGCCCGCCCGGCGTGCCGAGGCCCTCGTAGTCGGTCTGGACGACGGCGAACCCGCGCGCCGCCCACTTGTCGAGGTAGCCCTCGGTGATCGACAGGTAGTCGTGCGCCGGGCCGGCGGCGGTGTCGCGGGACGGCGCGCAGGCGTCGGCGGTGCCGGTGGTGCCGTGCGCCCAGCTGATCACGGGCCAGCCGCCGCGCGGCGCCTTGCCCTTCGGCACGGCGACGGTGCCCGTCACCGTGATCCGCTTGCCGCCGACGCCCTCCGAGACGTAGGAGATCGCGCGGGTGAAGGACGCGGACGGCAGGGCCGCCGCGGTGTCCAGCGGCCGGCTCGAAAGCAGCGTCCCGCGCCGCCCCGGGTCGGCGTGGGCGGGGACGGCGGTGGCGGCGAGGCCCGCCGCGGCCACGGCGGCGGCCGTAATCGCGGCCGCGCGCCCCTTGGCGGAAGTCAAGTGCGGTTCCTCCTCATGTCCTGGACGGCGCGGTAGGCGAAGGCCATCGCCGATCCGATCGGGATGCCCGGCCCTGGGTAGACGGGGCCGGTGAACGATGCGCTGGTGTTGCCCGCGGCGTAGAGGCCGGGGATGGGGCGGTCGGAGCCGTCGAGGACGCGGCCGTCGGGGTCGGTGCGCAGCCCGCCCTTCGTCCCGAGGTCGCTGAGCACGATCTCCGCGGCGTAGTACGGCGGCTCGTCGACCGGGACGAGGCCGGGCTTCCCGCCCGTGAAGAACAGGTCGTAGGGGTCCTCGCCGCGGTGGAAGTCCTCGTCCGCGCCCTTCGCGGCGAGGCCGTTGAAGCGTTCCACGGTCGCGGTGAGGGCGTCGGCGGGCAGGCCGGTCTTCGCGGCGAGGTCCGCGAGCGACCCCGCCTCGACCCACCTGCCCGACGCCACCTGCTCCTCCAGCGTCACCGGCGGGACGGAGATCGCCGGCAGGCCCTTCGAGCGGGCGTCGAAGATCAGGTGGAAGGGGCCCTCGGCGGCCGCGAGCCGCCGCCCCATCTGGTCGTACGGCAGCGACTCGTTGGCGAACCGGCGGCCCGAGCCGTCCACGATGAGCCCGCCGCGGAAGCCGAGCGTGAAGGCGGGCAGGCCGTCCGGCGTCAGCACGCCGGGGCAGAACCACGCCTGGTCGAGCAGGCCGGTGGACGCGCCCGCCTCGACGGCCGCGGTGATCGCGTCGCCGGTGTTGGCGCCGTCCGGGGCCATCGTCCGGCCGGCGCCCCCGGGGACGCCGCGCTCGCCGCGCAGCGCCGCCGACGACTCGAAGCCCCCGGCCGCGAGCAGCACGCCGCGCCGGGCGCGGAACCGGCGCGGGCCGTCCGCCGTCGCCGCGAGGACGCCGGTGACCCGGCCGTCCCGCGTGACCAGGCCCGTCAGCGCGGTACCGGTGCGGACATCGCCGTTGCCCGTCGCGGTGATCGCCAGCAGCAGCCGGCCGATCAGCGCCCGGCCCTGCACCAGCGGCCTGGACGCCGAGTGCCCGCGGCCCGCCCGGTCCCGGTCGACCGGCGGCCGGACGAGCCCGGCGAGGTCGCCGAGCCGCTCGGCGGGCAGCGGCAGCGGGACGAACGACCGCCCCATGGCCATCCGGCCGGGCGCGTCGAAGTAGTCGGGGAACGGCTGGAACTCGAACTCGAGCGCCGGGTCGCGCTCCAGGAAGTCCACCAGCTCGGGCGCCGTCTCCAGGAACGCCTCCCGGTGCGCGGCGGTGCCGTCGCCGATCAGCGCCCGCAGGTAGGTGCGCGCCGCCTCGGCCGAGTCGCCGATCCCGGCCCGCTCCTGCACCTTCGTCCCGGGCAGCCAGATCGCCGACCCCGAGTACGCGGACGTCCCGCCGAGGACCCGCGTCTTCTCCAGGACCGCCGTCCGCAGCCCGCCGGACGCCGCCGCGAGCGCCCCCGCCATCGCGCCGGCCCCCGAACCGGCCACCACGACGTCGTATTCGTCGTCCCACGATTCCCCGGCGTTTCCCACGTGACGTCCCCTTCGAGCCTCGGGTGCTGGCGCGGCCACAACGTAGGCGGGGCCGCGGCGCGCGGGGCCGCCCGGTCCCACTGACCGGTATCGACGATCGCGGGACGTGCCGGGACTCCGGATATTGTTCCTTGTCAGCACCGGAAAGGACGTGGAGGATCGTGGCGAGGATCGCGTCGGCGCGGCTGTCCGCCGAGCCGAGCTCACCCGAGCAGCACGACCGCCGCCAGCGCATACTCCGCGCGGCGGCGCGCATCGGCGCGGAGAAGTCCCTCGAGCGCGTCCAGATGCACGAGGTCGCGAAGGCCGCCGGGGTGGCGATCGGCACCCTGTACCGGTACTTCCCGTCGAAGGTGCACCTGTTCACCGGCGTGATGGCGGCGCAGGTCGACCGGCTCCGCGACCAGGTCACCGAGCCCACCCCCGGCACCGCCCCCGAGGAGGCGGTCGCCGACATGCTGGTGCAGGCCAGCCGGTACCTGATGGCGCAGCCGGTGCTGTCGGCGTCGATGCTGCACGCGTCCAACACCGCGCACGTCGCGACGGTCGCCGACACCGTCCACATCGACAACACCTTCCGCGAGATCCTGCTGCGCGCCGTGGGCATCGAGGTGCCGACCGCGCAGGACGTCACGCTCGTCCGGCTGCTGATGCAGTGCTGGTACGGCGTGCTCCAGTCGAGCCTGAACGGGCGCGCGTCGATGGCGGACGTGGAGACCGACATCCGGCTCGCCTGCAAGCTGCTCCTCGCGCCCCGCTCGAACGCGCCCGGCAACGCGCCCGGCAACATCCCCGGAAGCGCCTCCCGGAACGCCTCCGGGGACGCCCCCGAGTAGGCGCTCCCGTTCATCGGGATCGTCCCGGCGGGGCGCGCCGGGCCGCGGTTAGCGTTCCGGCATGAATCGCTATGACGGCGTGAAAGTGCTGCTCACCGGGGCCGGGTCGGGCATCGGGCGGGCCACCGCGCACCGGCTCGCCGCCGAGGGCGCCGCGGTCTTCGCCGTGGACCTGTCCGAGGACGGGCTCGCCGAGACCGCCGCCGGAGCCCCCGGCCCGGGGACGGTCGCCACGCGCGTCGCCGACGTCGCCGACGAGCCCGCCGTGATCGCGGCGGTCGCGGCCGCGGTGGAGACGCTCGGCGGCATCGACGTGCTGGTCAACGTCGCGGGCGTGCACAGGACCACCCCGATCGAGACGCTGTCGGTCGCGGACCTGACGTGGATCTTCAACGTCAACCTGGTCGGCACCGCGCTGTTCTGCCGCGAGGCCCTCAAGCACCTCCCGGACGGCACCGGGGTCATCATCAACACCTCGTCGCTGTCGGCCACGCAGGGCAACCCGTACATGACGGCCTACTCGGCGTCCAAGGGCGCCGTGCTGGCGTTCTCGCTGAGCCTCGCGGCCGAGCTGACCGCGCGCCGCATCCGCGTCGTGCCGATCTCACCCGGCACCGTGAACACCCCGCTGACCAGGGCGGACATGTTCCCCAAGGGGATCGACCTCAGCTACTTCACGCGGATCGTGTCGCCGTTCGGGGTCGCCGACCCCGAGCAGATCGCGTCCGTCATCGCGTTCGCCGGGTCGCCGGACGCCGCCTACCTGACCGGCGCCGAACTGCGCGTCGACGGCGGCTCGCACCTCTAGCCCTCCGGCACGCCGTCCGGCGGCCCACCGGCACGCCCGGACCCGTCCGGGACATCGAAAGGAAGTCGTACATGGGACGCGTCATCGCCGTGAGCGGGTCCGCCTCCGGCATCGGGAAGACGCTGGCGGAGCTGCTCCGCGAGCAGGGCGACGAGGTCATCGGGGTCGATCTGCGCGACGCCGAGGTGCGCGCCGACCTGAGCACCGCCGAGGGCCGGATCGAGGCCGTCGCCGAGGTGCTGGAACGCTCCGGCGGCACGCTCGACGGCGCCGTCGCCTGCGCCGGGGTGACCGGGCCGACGCCGCTGACCGTCCAGGTCAACTACTTCGGCGCGGTCGCGCTGCTGGACGGCCTGCGCCCGGCGCTCGCCGGGGCGCGGGCGCCGCGCGCCGCCGTGGTCGGCTCGATCTCCGGGACGCAGCCGGTGGACGACGCGGTGCTGCGCGCGTGCCTGGAGGGCGACGAGCCCGCCGCGCTCGCGGCGGCGGACCGGGTGCTGGCGGCGGAGCAGGGCAACCGGCTCTACCCGTCGTCGAAGTCGGCGCTCGCGCAGTGGCTGCGGCGCGTGTCGGTCGCCCCGGAGTGGGCGGGCGCCGGCATCCCGCTGAACGCGGTCGCGCCCGGCGTCGTCCGGACGCCGATGAGCGCGCCGCTGTTCGAGGACGAGCGGATGTTCAAGATCATGAACGAGGCGGTGCCGATGCCGCTGAACGGGTACGCGGACCCCATCGTGATCGCCGAGGCGCTCGCCTGGCTGGTGTCGCCCGCGAACTCGCACATGGCGGGCCAGGTGATCTACGTGGACGGCGGCGCCGAGGCCACCCTCCGGGGCCCGGCCGTCTTCTGACCTGTACCTCTTCTGACCTATACCGTCTTCTGAGCTGTACGGTCGTGTCACCGGAAGACGCCGAAGGCCGCCCCTCCGCGCCGGGGGCGGCCTTCGGACATCCCGAGATCAGCGGGCGTTGGTGCCGGTGGTGTCGAGCGCGGCCACGCTGTAGGCGGCGTACGTCCGGTGGGCGTCGCGGTCCGCGAAGTACGGCGTTATCTGCTCGCCGAACTCCTCGACGGAGAACACGCCGTCCGCCGCGGTGAACTTCTGCTCGACGACGGGCGCCGCCATCAGCGCGACCATGTCGCCGTACACGATGAACACCTGGCCGCTGATCTTCTCCGCGGCGGGCGAGGCGAGGTACCCGACGAACGTGCCGACGCGCTCGGGCGCCATCGCGTCCAGACCGCCGGGGGAGGTGCCCTCGCCGAACGTCGCCTCGGTCATGGAGGTGCGGGCGCGCGGGCAGATCGCGTTGGCGCGGACCCCGTACCGGGCGAGCCCGGCGGACGTGGACAGCGTGAGCGCGACGATGCCGGCCTTGGCGGCGGAGTAGTTCGGCTGGCCCGGCGACCCGAACAGGAACGCCTCGGACGCGGTGTTGACCACGCGGCCGTAGACCGGCCCGCCGGCGGCCTTGCTCGCCGCCCGCCAGTGCACCGCCGCGGCGCGCGACACCGACGCGTGCCCCTTCAGGTGGACGTGGATCACGTCGTCCCAGTCCGGCTCGGAGAGGTTGAACAGCATCTTGTCGCGCAGCACGCCGGCGTTGTTGACCAGCACGTCCAGCGAGCCGTAGGTGTCGACGGCGGCGGAGACGAGGGTGTCGCCCATGGACCAGTCGCCGACGTCCCCGGTGACCGCGATCGCGCTGCCGCCCGCCCCGGTGATCTCGGCGACGACCTTCTCGGCGGCCGGCCCCATGTCGTTGACGACGACGTTGGCGCCCTGCGCGGCCAGCGCGAGGGCCTCGGCGCGGCCGAGCCCGGCGCCCGCGCCGGTGACGATGGCGGTGCGGCCCGCCAGGGAGAGGTCAGCGTTCATCAATGCTCCCGGTATGTCCGTGCGTGTCGGCCGGACCGGAGACTAGTACGTATTCTAGTTGGCCCGCGGCGACCGTCCCGCTGAGCGGGCCCGTTACACCCGCGTGGTCAGCGCGGACCGGTGAGTGGGACCGCGTTTGCCAGTATCGAGAACGAATTCTAGTCTCGCCGCCATGAAGGCCGACGACCGCTGGGCCGAGGGCGTCCTGACCGACCCCACCCGTTGAGCTGCGGCGAGCCGTCGCCGTCGAGCGCCTCCCGACGGCGCCTCGCCGCTGGTCGGCGAAGAGAGAAGGAGATCCCCATGGCCGAGGCCGTGATCGTCGACGCCGTCCGGACGCCGGTCGGCAAGCGCTACGGCGCGCTGTCCGGGCTGCACCCGGCGCAGCTGCTCGGGCTGACGCAGAAGGGGCTGCTGGAGCACGCGGGCGTCGACCCCGCCGCGATCGGGCAGGTCGTCGGCGGCTGCGTCACCCAGGTCGGCGAGCAGTCCAACAACGTCACCCGCAACGCCTGGCTGTACGCCGGCCTGCCGTACCGGACGGCCTGCACCACGATCGACTGCGCGTGCGGGTCGTCGCAGCAGGCGGTGCACCTGATCGCGGGACTGATCGCGTCCGGCGCCATCGACGCCGGCATCGGCTGCGGCGTCGAGGCGATGAGCCGGGTGTTCCTCGGGCAGGCGCTCGCCCCCGGCACCGGCAGCCCGGCGCCCGACGGCTGGGAGATCGACTACCCCGACCAGTTCACCGCCGCCGAGCGGATCGCGGAGAAGCGCGGCATCACCCGCGCGGACGCCGACGCGCTCGGCGTCGCGTCGCAGGCCAAGGCGCGGCGCGCGTGGGACGAGGACCGGTTCGCCGGGCAGATCGTCGAGATCGAGGCGCCCGTCATGACCAGGGAGGGCCCGACCGGCGAGACCGCCGTCGTGTCCCGCGACCAGGGCCTGCGCGACACCACCGCCGAGGCGCTCGCCGGGCTGAAGCCGGTCGTCCCCGGCGGGATCCACACCGCCGGCAACTCCTCGCAGATCAGCGACGGCGCCGCCGCGGTGCTGCTGATGTCCGCCGAGAAGGCCGCCGCGCTCGGGCTGCGCCCGCGCGCCCGGATCGTCGCGTCCGGCATGGTCGGCTCCGACCCGTACTACCACCTGGACGGCCCCGTCGAGGCGACCTCGCACGTGCTGGACCGCGCCGGGATGGCGCTCTCCGACATCGACCTCGTCGAGATCAACGAGGCGTTCGCGTCGGTCGTGCTGTCGTGGGCGTCGGTGCACGAGCCCGACATGGACCGGGTCAACGTCAACGGCGGCGCCATCGCCCTCGGCCACGCGGTCGGCTCCACCGGCGCCCGCCTGATCACCCAGGCCGTGAACGAGCTGGAGCGGGCGGACAAGTCCACCGCGCTCGTCACGATGTGCGCCGGCGGCGCGCACTCCACGGCCACCATCATCGAACGGATCTGAGGACTCACACCTATGACCATCGGGCTGACCGAGGAGCACCGCGACCTGCGCGACGCGGTGCGGGCCTTCACGTCCCGGCAGGTGACGCAGGCGGCTGTCCGCGCCGCCGTCGACGCCGGAACCGAGCAGGCGCCCGCGTTCTGGGACGATCTCGCGGGGCAGGGCCTGCTCGGCCTGCACCTGCCGGAGGACGCGGGCGGCGCCGGGTACGGGCTGGTCGAGCTGGCCGTCGTGGCGGAGGAGCTCGGCCGGGCGATGACGCCTGGACCGTTCCTGCCGACCGTCCTCGCGAGCGCGGTGCTGCACCGGGCCGGGCACGCCGCGCACCTGCCCGGGCTGGCGTCGGGCACGACGCTCGGCGCCGTCGGGCTGGACGCGGGCGGCGTGACGCTGTCGCGCACCGGCGGCGGCATCGCGCTGACCGGCGTCTCGGCGCCGGTGCTCGGCGGGTGTTTCGCCGACGTGCTCGTCCTGCCCGCCGCCGACGGCGACGCGACGGCGTGGGTCGTCCTGCCGCGCGACGCCGTCACCGTGGAGGCGCTGCCCAGCCACGACCTCACCCGCCGCCTGGCCAGGATCAGGTTGGAGAACACGACCGTCCCCGCGGAGTCGGTCGTGGATCTGGACTCGCAGGACGTGCGGGACCTCGCCGCGACGCTGTTCGCCGCCGAGTCGTCCGGCCTCGCCGACTGGGCGACCACCACCGCCGCCGAGTACGCCAAGGTCCGCGAGCAGTTCGGCCGCCCCATCGGCCAGTTCCAGGGCGTCAAGCACCGCTGCGCCCGGATGCTCGCCCACGCCGAGCAGGCCCGCGCCTGCGCCTGGGACGCCGCCCGCGCCCAGGACGACCCCGCCGCGAAGCCCGGCGAGGCGTCCCTCGCCGCCGCCGTCGCCGGGGCCACCAGCGTCCAGGCCGCGTTCCAGACCGCCAAGGACTGCATCCAGACCCTCGGCGGCATCGGCTTCACCTGGGAGCACGACGCGAGCCTCTACCTGCGCCGCACCCAGACCCTGCGCGTCCTGCTCGGCTCCACCGCCTCCTGGCGGCGCCGCGTCGCGTCCCTCACCCTCGCCGGCGTCCGCCGCGAGCTCGGCGTCGACCTCCCCGAGGAGGCCGAGGCGATCCGCGCGGAGATCCGCGCCGAACTCGCACCGGCCAAGGCCCTCACCGGCGCGGAGCGCACCCGCTACCTCGCCGACCGCGGCTACACCGCCCCGCACCTCCCCGCCCCCTGGGGCAAGGGCGCCGACGCCGTCACCCAGCTCGTCATCTCCGAGGAGATGCGCGCCGCGGACCTGCGCGCCCACGACATGATCATCGGCAACTGGGTCGTCCCGACGCTGATCGCGCACGGCTCGCCCGCCCAGCACGAGCGGTTCCTGCCCGCCTCGCTGCGCGGCGACGTCCGCTGGTGCCAGCTGTTCTCCGAACCCGGCGCCGGCTCCGACCTCGCCGCCCTCTCCACCCGCGCCGAGAAGGTCGACGGCGGCTGGCGGATCACCGGGCAGAAGGTCTGGACGTCCATGGCCCGCCAGGCCGACTGGGGCATCCTGCTCGCCCGCACCGACCCGTCCGTCCCCAAGCACAAGGGCCTGTCCTACTTCCTGCTCGACATGCGGTCGCCCGGCATCGACATCCGCCCGCTGCGCGAGCTCACCGGCGACGAGCTGTTCAACGAGGTCTTCCTCGACGGCGTCTTCGTCCCCGACGACCTGCTCGTCGCCCGGCCCGGCGACGGCTGGCGGCTCGCTCGCACCACCCTCGCCAACGAGCGCGTCTCGCTGTCGAACGACTCCTCGCTCGGCAGCGGCGGCGAGGCCCTCCTCGAACTCGCCGCCGAGGGCGCCGACGACGAGCGCCTCACCACCCTCGGCGGCATCCTCTGCGACGCCCAGTCCAGCAGCCTGTTCGGCCTGCGCACCACGCTGCGCTCGCTCGCCGGCGGCCAGCCCGGCGCCGAGTCCAGCATCGGCAAGCTGATCGGCGTCGAGCACATCCAGCAGGTGTGGGAGACCGCCGTCGACTGGATCGGCGCGGACGCGCTGACCGGCGAGGGCGCCGGCGGCATGCAGGACCCGACGTGGATGTTCCTCAACTCCCGCAACATGTCGATCGCGGGCGGCACCACCGACGTCCAGCTCAACATCATCGGGGAACGGCTCCTCGGCCTGCCCCGCGACCCGCAGCCCGCCGGGAGGGCCTGATGCCGATGGACCTGCAGGCCGAACGCGGCGCGTGCGGCGTGGACGGCGCCGCCGCCGCGGCCCGCCGGGTGATCGGCGCGCTCGTCCGGGCCGGCGACATCTCCGGCGCCGACATGGCCGACATCGCCGACCGGCTCAACGCCGTCGCCGACGACCTGGAGGCGCAGGCCCCGCCGCTGCGCGACCGCCTGGTGAACATGTGGCGCGGCGACGGCAACACCCGCCACGACCCGGCGACCGGCCCGGAGAACCCGATCGCCCCGCCGCTCGCCTACGTGGGCCGCCCGGACGGCTCCATCGAGAGCGCCGTCACGCTGGACCTGCCCTACCAGGGCCCGCCGTCCAGCGTCCACGGCGGCGTCTCCGCCCTCCTGCTCGACCACACCCTCGGCGTCGCGAACGGCTGGGCCGGCACGTCCGGCATGACGGCGGAGCTGACCCTCCGCTACCACCACCTGACGCCGCTGTTCGAGCCCCTGACGGTCACCGCCCGCCAGGTCTCCGTCGACGGCCGCAAGATCCGCACCACCGGCGCCATCAGCGCCGGCGGCCGCACCTGCGTCACCGCCGAGGGCCTCTTCATAGCCAAACACCCACCCCGCCCCCGCTGACCCTTGTGCGGTGGGGCGCCGATTCTCGCCCCAGATCACGTAGATGCGTTCTACGTAGGATGCGGCTACGGTCGATCGCGCGTCCCGGATCAGTGGCGGTAGAGCCGCTCTCGGGCGTCGTCGCGGAGGCGGCGGGCGATCGTGCCGTACTCGGCGGCGAGTTCGGCGCGGATGCGCTCCTCCTCACCGGGCTCCATGACGACCGCCGGTTCGGCGGCCGGACGGCCGCGCAGCACCGCGATGCGCAGATGCGTGGGCGGGTGGCTTTCGTCCACGCGCAGGGCCCGGTGCGCGGCGGTGCGGCGGCGGCGTTCGCGCTCGGACTCGGGGACGGCGGCGAGCGCGTCGCGGTAGGCATCCCAGTAGTCCGTCTTGCGGTCGTTGAGCATGTGCTGCTGGACGGTCGTGGCGTGCGTGTCCTCCGCGACCAGGAGCGTGCCGAGCATGTCGGCGGTGGCTGCCGGTGAGGCGATCCGGGCGGCGAGGTCGTCGGCGAGGTACTCGGCCCGCTGCCCGGCGCGGAGGGTGAGCGCCCGCTGGAGGACGAACACGGCGGCGACCAGGCCGCTTGCCACCCGCTGGATCGTCCGCACCGCGAGGTCGATGAAGTAGTTCTGCCTGTGGTCCCTAGGGCCCGGCCGGAGGAGGCCGTGCAGGCGGCCCAGCGTGGACAGGGACGTGCCGACGATCACCCCGTGCCTGGCGTCGCCGTTCACGCCGTGCGCCAATTCGTGGCCCAGCAGCGCGACCTTCTGCTCGGGCGGCATCGCCTCCCACAGCGGGAGTCCGAGGACCAGGACGCGGCGCCGGCGCAGCCCGAGCGCGGCATAGCCGGCGTTGTACGCCTCGGATGGGACGACGGCGTCGATCGGCCGCGCCCCCAGATCGGACGCCACCCGGTCGAGCAGGCCGAACAAGGCGGGCGCGTCGGCGCGGCGGCGGACGTCCGGTGTCTTGCGCAGGCTGCCGAAGCGCGGCCGGATCGCCCAGGCGATCAGCGCGGCCACGATCGCCAGGACGACCGTCACGATGTTCGGGATCAGGACGATCAGGCAGACGGCGGTGGCGGCGAGGGCGACGGCCAGCGCGTGCACGCAGAGCGCGACCCCGTAGGAGGCGACCCGCGCGGCGTCCCATCCCGGGCGGTGCGCGGAGGAGCCCGCCACCTCCTCGTACAGCGACTCGACCATCCGCGCCGACCTCTGGTCGAGGCGCGCGCGGAGAAGGCCGGGCCGCGGGGTCGGGCTGGCGGGCGTCTCGACCACGCCCCATCCGCAGGCCGCGCACCAGGCCGGAAAGCCCGCGACCGGCGTCAGTGGGTCGGCGCAGTCCGGGCACTGGTCGGGCGTGATCACTCCGCTCATGGCCGAGGATCCTAAAGCGATCTTCGGGGTGGTGGCCGGTTCGTCCGGTAACGAATCAGCCGAGGCTTTCCTCGACCTGGCGGCGGATGACCTTGCCGGTGGCGTTGCGGGGCAGGGGCGAGGTGGTGATCTTCCAGCGGGACGGGACCTTGAAGTAGGCGAGGCGCTCGCGGGCGAACGCGGTCAGGTCCGCCTCGGAGGCGGGATCGGCGCCGAAGACGACGACGGCGAGGACCTCCTGGCCGAGGTCGGGGTGCGCGACGCCGAGGACGATGCACTCGCGGACGCCCGGGTACTCGGCGAGGGCGTTCTCGATCTCGGCCGGGTAGACGTTCTCGCCGCCGCGGATGATCAGGTCGGAGCGGCGGGCGGTGAGGCGGAGGCGGCCCTGCTCGACCGTGCCGATGTCGCCGGTGCGCAGCCAGCGGTCGGGGCCGATGGCGCGGGCGGTGGCCTCCTCGTCGCGCCAGTAGCCGAGCATGTTGTAGGCGCTGCGGACGCAGACCTCGCCCTCCTCTCCCTCCGGCAGAGGCTTGCCGTCGGGGTCGCGGATCTCCAGCGCGACGCCCGCGACGGGGCGGCCGAGCGTGCCCGGCGCCTCGGCCAGGTCCATGGGGGACGCGACGGCGACGCCCGTGCACGTCTCGGTGAGCCCGTAGCTGTCGACGAGGGCGTTCGCGGCCGGCGGGAACGCGGCGCGCAGCTTCTCCTTGAACGCCGGGGAGGACGGCGCGGACGCCAGCGCGAACCCGGTGAGCGAGGACGTGTCGTACCGGGACAGGTCGCCGTGCTCGATCATCCGGTTCGCCATCGTGGGCACGGCGCCCCAGTTCGTGACGCGCTCCTTCTCGATCAGCCGCAGGACCTTGTCGACGTCGAACGCGCCCTCGTGCATGACCACGGCGGTGCCGGTGGCGAGCCGGGGGACGGCGAGGTTGTGCAGGCTGGCGATGTGGAACAGCGGCAGCGCGAGCAGGTAGCGGCGGGACGCGGGGTCGGAGGGGTCGCCGAAGGCCCGCAGCAGCGCGTCGTTCAGCCGGTGGTACTCGATCACCGAGGTCAGGTTGCGGTGCGAGTGCACCGCCCCCTTCGGGCGGCCCGACGTGCCGCTGGTGTAGAGGATGACCGCCGGGTCGTCCTCGGCGGCGTCCGGGACGTCCAGGGCGGCGGACGGGTACCGGGTCGCGAGCGCCGGGACGTCTTCCTCGATCGTGAGGACGCGGGTGCCCGCGGGCATCTGGGCGGCGCGTTTGGCGTCCGCGACGACGAGCACCGGCTCGGTGTGGCCGAGGGCGTACTCGACCTCGCGGGGCGCCCACCAGGCGTTGTACCCGACGGGTATGGCGCCCGCCGCGATCGCCCCCCAGAACGCGACGATCCATTCGGGGGTGTTGGCGGCGTCGATGGCGACGCGGTCGCCGGGCCGCACGCCGTGCTCCTCGCGCAGCGCCTTCGCCAGCGACGCGGCCTGCGCGGCGTGCGCGGCGAAGCTCAGCCGGCGGGTCGCGGTGACGATGTAGTCGCGGTCGCCGTACCCGGCGGAGCGTGCGAGCACCTCGCCCAGGCTCCGGGCCCGCCCGGCGAACACCGGGAGGCGGGCGCCGAGGACGTCCTCCTCGCGCAGTTCGAACTCGCCGCCGGGCCCCGTCAGCCGCTGCATGATCTCCATCGCCGTCGTGGGCATGTGGCCTCCTCCTCGCGTGGCCGAAGGCTCTCACCTCGGCCGCGGGATCCAGCGGCTCTTTCCGCTGAGCGAGACCGAGCCGCAGGGTACCCGCCCGACTTGGAGCGTTCCCGGTCAGCGGGACTGCGACGAACGCGTGGGCCGCGTCACATCACCATGACCGCACCAGGACGGATGCAGGGGGGATGACATGGGAAGCCTCGACGGGAAGGTCGCGATCGTCACCGGTGCGGGCCAGGGCGTCGGCCAGGGGATCGCGCTGGCGCTGGCGTCCGAGGGCGCGGCGATCGCCGTGCTCGGCCGGACGCCGGCGAAGCTGGAGACGACGTGCGGCCTCGTCCGGGAGCGGGGCGCGGAGGCCGAGCCGTTCGCCTGCGACGTGGCGGACACCGAAGCGATCCCGGGCGTGGTGGACGCGGTCGCCGCCCGGTTCGGGGGTGTCGACGTCCTCGTCAACAACGCCTACTCGGGCGCCTACGGGCCGCTGCTGACGATGAGCGACGCCAAGTTCCAGAAGGGCTTCATGACCGGCCCGTTCGCGGCGTTCGCGTTCATGAGGGCGTGCCACCCGCACATGAAGGCGCGGGGCGGCGGCAGCATCGTCAACCTCGTCACGTCCGCGATGGTCCGCTGGGACCCGGCGACGTACGGCGCGTACGCGGCGGCCAAGCAGGCGCTGCGGTCGCTGACCCGGACGGCCGCCGCCGAGTGGGGCCCGGACGGGATCCGCGCCAACTCCATCGCCCCGCACGCCCTCTCACCCGGGCTGAAGCAGTGGGCGGAGGCGAACCCGGAGGCCGCGGAGGAGTTCCGCAAGACCATCCCGCTCGGCTACATCGGCGACTGCGAGGCCGACATCGGCAACGCCGTCGTCGCCCTCGTCCAGCCCGCCATGCGCTACCTGACCGGCGCCACCGTCCCGCTGGACGGCGGCCAGGCCTACTTCGGCTGACCACTCCGGACCCCACCGGCCGACCGGGCACGCCCGAGCCGAGGGCAGAGACCAACGCCCCCCGCCGCACCTCACCCACCCCACCGCCGCTTCGCCGCGGCCGGTGAAAGGAGAACGGCCTAATGAAGGTCGAGAAGATCGGACGCCTCGCAGTGGGCGCCCTCGCGGTGACGCTGCTGGCGTCCTGCGCCAGCTCGCGCTCCGGCTCGGACGCGACGTCCGGCGGCGGCGGGACGCGGGACGGCGGTTCCACCGGCGCCGGTGCGAGCGCCACCTCGTTCGGGACGCTGCCGTCCCCGTGCGGCAAGGGCGACGCGAAGGGCTCCACCGACCAGGGCGTCACCGACGGCGAGATCCGCATCGGGTTCGGCGACGACCGCGGTTCGACCACCGCGCCGGGCCTGTCCAAGGAGATGGGCGACGCGGTCAGCGCCATGATCGACTGGTGCAACCAGCAGGGCGGCATCAACGGCCGCAAGATCAAGGGCGACCAGTACGACGCCGCCTACACGCAGTCCGTGAAGGTGATGCAGCAGGCCTGCAAGCAGGACTTCATGCTGGTCGGGCAGGGTTTCGCGATGGACGACGCGGCCGAGCAGTACCGGGTCGGCTGCAAGCTGCCGACGGTCGCCGGCTACACCGTCGGCCCGAACGCGGCGATGGGCCCGATGAAGTACGAGGCCGTCCCGTACCCGGTCGACCTGTACAACATCGGGGCGCTGCGGATCGCGGAGAAGGAGTTCCCGGACTTCAAGGACAAGACGGACCTGCTGCACACGACCTCCCCCGCGGTGGAGACCGGCAACGCCAAGGTCGAGGCCGCGATGAAGCAGATCGGCGTCAAGCCGCTGGACTGCGGCGTCAAGACCAACAACGCCGGTGAGAGCAGCTACACGCCGTTCGCGCTGAAGATCAAGGACTGCGGCGCGAAGACCCTGTGGACGTCCGGCTCGCCGACCCCGGCCGCGTTCGGCCTGCTGGAGGCGGACGACCGGGCCGGCCTCAAGCCGACGTACCTGTTCGAGGCGACCTGGTACAGCTCGCTCGTCTCGCAGTGGAACAAGTCCGGCATCGGCGACGACATCAACATCGGCATGATCTTCCAGCCGTTCGAGAACGCCGCCAAGGTGCCCGCGGTCAAGCAGTACATGGACATCGTCAACGCCCACAAGGGCAAGATCGCGCTGCTGGGCATGCAGGCGACGTCTGCGTTCCTGCTGTGGGCGCAGTCGGCCAAGGCGTGCGGGTCGGAACTGACCCGCCAGTGCATGGTCAACGAGCTGGCGAAGGTCCACGAGTGGACGGGCGGCGGGCTGCACGCGCCGACCGACCCGGGCGCCAACAAGCCCGCGTCGTGCGCGCTGATGGTGCGGCTGCACGGCGACAAGTACGAGCAGGTCTTCCCGAAGAACGTCGGCGAGTTCGAGTGCGGCGGCGACTTCGTCATCAAGACCGACCCGAAGACCTGGGGCACCACGCTCGACGGCGACCGCAAGTCGACCAAGTTCCTGACCGGCGACGTCATCAAGCCCCAGTCCTCCTGACCCGCCGGAGGCGCGACACATGGCGGTGAACCAATGACGACGTTCCTGACCTACACCATCCTGGGCCTCGTCCTCGGCGCGGTGTACTCCATCGCGGCGTCCGGGCTGGTGCTGACGTACAACACCTCGGGGATCTTCAACTTCGCGCACGGCGCGCAGGCCATGTTCGGCACGTTCCTCTACTGGCAGTTCCAGCAGTGGGGGTGGCCGGTGTGGCTGGCGCTGGTCGCGGTGATCGGGGTGGTCGGCCCGGTGATGGGCGCGGCCCTGCACGCGGTGATCATGAAGGGCCTGCGCGGCACCGCGGACGTCACGAAGATCATCGTGACGGTCTCGGTGCTGCTCGGCACGGTGTACCTCGCCCAGTGGGTGTGGGACCCCGACCAGGCCCGCACCGTGGACATGTTCTTCGGCACCGGCGCGAAGGTCTCCGTCGGCGGGGTGGAGGTCCGGTACCACGAGATCGTCTGCCTGGTCGCCGCCGTGGCCATCGCCGCCGGGCTGCGGGTGCTGTTCACCCGCAGCCGGGCGGGCGTGGTGACGCGCGGTTCGGTCGACGACCCGGACCTGCTGCGCCTCACCGGGCACGACCCCGAGCGCGCCGCGATGCTGTCGTGGGCGCTCGGCTCCACCCTCGCGGTGACCGCGGGCGTCCTGATCGTGCCGATCAGCGGCGGCGCGCTGGACGCCGACCACCTCACCCTGCTGGTGATCGACGCGTTCGCCGCGGCGATGTTCGGCCGACTGCGCAGCATCCCCCGCACCTTCGCGGGCGCGATGGTGCTGGGGCTCGCGGCGAACTACGTGCTGGCCTACCTGCCGTCCGCCGGCACCTTCACCGGCAACCTGCGCGTCTCGCTGCCGATGATCATCCTGTTCACGGTGCTGGTGGTGCTGCCGCAGGACCGGCTGCGCGGCGCCGCCGTCCGCACCCGCGAGCGGTACCGGCCGCCGACCGTGCGGTCCGCGGCGGTGTGGGGCGCGGTCCTGGTCGCCGGCGTGTACCTCTACAGCCTGCTGCTGTCGGACGCGGGCATCACCACGCTCGCGCTCGGCATGACGTTCGCGATCATCGCGCTGTCGCTGACCGTCCTCACCGGCTACGCCGGCGAGCTGAACCTCGCGCCGCTGGCGTTCGGGGCCGTCGCGACGGTCGTGGCGTTCCATTTCGGGGTGCGGGGCACCGGCCTGGACGCGCGGCTGAACGTGCAGGGCGTGCTGCTGGCCGTCGTCGCGGCGGCGCTGGTCGGCGGGCTCGTCGCGCTTCCGGCGCTGCGGCTGCGCGGCCTCTACCTCGCGCTCGCCACGCTGGCGTTCGGGGAGTTCCTGTCGAACATGGTCCTGCGCGACACCACCGAACACAAGCTGCTCGGAGTGAGGTTCACCCTGTTCCCCGACGGGTCGCTGGTCGTCCCGCCGCTGCGGGCGGGCCCGCTCGACCTGCGGAACGGGACGTCCTCGCTGCTGACCGCGACGGTGCTGTTCGCGCTCATCGGCATCGGGCTCGCCGCGCTGCGGGGCAGCGGATACGGGCGCCGACTCGCGGCGATGAAGGACAGCCCGGCCGCGACGGCGATGCTCGGCCAGGACCTCGTCCGGCTGAAGCTGAGCGTCTTCATGATCTCGGCGGCGATCGCCGGGCTCGGCGGGGTGCTGATGGCGTCGGCCACCGGCACCGTCTCGCAGGAGAACTTCACCTTCGTCGGCAGCCTCGGCCTGCTGATGCTCGTCGTGGTCGCCGGGATCGGCTACATCAGCGGCGCGCTGGTCGGCGGGCTCATGGCCGGGGTCGGATCCGCGGTGCTGGTCGCCACGTTCAACGACCTCGCCCTGGGACACGAGGGGATGGCGAACGTCTACACCCTGCTCGGCCACCTCGTCCTGGTCCTGACCGCGCTCGTCGGGATGGGCGTCGGACGCAACCCGAGCGGGTTCGTGCACGACATCGCCGACGGCTACCGGCGGACGCGCGACGGCGCCAGGCCCGTCCTGTACGCGTCCGGCGCGGCGGGCGCGGTGCTGTACGTCCTGGCCCTCACCGGCGTGATCGGCGCCTGGACGTTCGGGATCGCCGCGCTGTGCGCGGCGATGTTCCTGCCGCTCGTCGGCGACATGTACCAGGCGGAGGGGCGCGCCGCGCGGACGCCGCCGGAGCTCGCCGGCGTGGACGAGCCGTACACCGACGAGCTGCGGGCCGAGCTCGACCGGGCGCTCGGGCTGCCGGCCGCGCACCGGCCGGCCCGTCCCGCGCCCGTCCTGGCCGGGAAGGGAGAGGCCAATGCCCCTGCTTGAGACACGGGACATCACCGTGCGGTTCGGCGGCAACACCGCGGTGGACGGCGTCGGGCTCACCATGGACGAAGGGCGGATCACCGGACTGATCGGCCCGAACGGCGCCGGCAAGACCACGATGTTCAACACCATCACCGGGCTCCAGAAGCCCGCGTCCGGTCAGGTGCTGCTGGACGGCGCCGACATCACCGGGCTGTCCCCGGCCAAGCGCGCGCGGCGCGGCATGGCGCGCACCTTCCAGCGGCTGGAGCTGTTCCTGTCGCTGTCGGTGCGCGACAACGTCCGCGTCGCGGGGGACGTCCTGCGCAGCCGCGGCCGCCGCGGGCGGTTCGACCTGAACGAGGCCACCGACCGGGTCCTCGAACGGACGGGGCTGACCGACATCGCCGACCGCGACGTGTCGGACATCCCGATCGGGCGGGCCCGCGTCGTCGAGGTGGCGCGGGCGCTGATGACCTCGCCGCGCGTCCTGCTGCTCGACGAGCCCGCGTCCGGGCAGACCGAGCGGGAGACCGAGGCGTTCGCGGAGATGCTCACCGGCCTGGCCGGGGAGGGCCTCGCGATCTGCCTGGTCGAGCACGACCTGCCGCTGGTCATGCGGCTGTGCTCGACCATCCACGTGCTGGACTACGGCGAGCTGATCGCGTCCGGCACGCCGCGGGAGGTCCGCGAGTCGCCGAAGGTCGTCGCCGCCTACATCGGCACCGAGGAGGCTCTCAAATGAGCGAAGCGAACCGGGGGGCGTGGGGGGTCGTCCCCCCGCAGGGCACACGCATGACCGGGACGGAGACCGGGGCGGAGCCACTGCTGGAGCTGGCCGGCGTCCGCGCCGGGTACGGCGCGATCGAGGTGCTGCACGGCGTCGACCTCGCGCTCAGGCCGGGCTCGCTGCTGGCGCTGCTCGGCCCGAACGGCGGCGGCAAGTCCACCACCATGCGTGTGTGCGCGGGCCTGCGCCCGGCGACGGGCGGGGAACTGCGCTTCGCCGGGCGGAAGGTGAACGGCATCTCCGCGCAGGACGCCGCGAAGCTGGGCGTCTGCTCCATCCCGGAGGGCCGGGGCGTGTTCCCGAACCTGACCGTCCGGGAGAACCTGTGGGCCGCGACCGGAACCGGCGCGAAGCTCGCCGACCTGGAGGAGAAGGCGTACGGCCGCTTCCCGATCCTCGGGAAGCGGCGGGACCAGCTCGCCGGGTCGATGTCCGGCGGCGAGCAGCAGATGCTCGCGCTGTCGCGGGCGCTCGGCACCGACCCCGCGGTGCTGCTGCTCGACGAGCTGTCCATGGGCCTCGCGCCCATGATCGTGACGCGGATGTACGAGACGGTCGCCGAGCTGGTCGAGGAGGGCCTGTCGGTGCTGGTGGCCGAGCAGTTCGCGCGCGCCGTGCTGCCGATCGCCGACACCGCGGCGCTGATGCTGAACGGGCGGGTCGTGGCGGCCGGCGCGCCCGCCGAGATCGAGGGCCGGATGGCCGGCGACTACCTGGGAGGTTGACGATGCTCACCGAGGAACGACGCGAGAAGTTCAAGGACGACGTGGCCCGGCAGAGGCTGAAGGCCGACGGCCCGCGCTTCGACGGGGCGCTCCGGATCGCCGGCGCGCTCGCGATGGTCGTCGGGGTGGTCGGCGCGTTCGTCGCCTACAACGTCTCGCTCGCGCAGGACGACATGCGGGACGTCGGGTCGCTGCAGACGCTCGCCACCGGCTTCCTGGCGGTGACGGTTCTCGGCGCCGCGCTGTACCTGGCGTCCGCCGTGACCCGCGTCCTGCGGCTGTGGCTGCTGCGGCAGCTGCTGGAGCAGCAGTCCCACACCGACCAGATCACCGCGGCGCTCGAATCGCGCTGAGGCCCGTCGCTCCCAGTCAGCGGGATGTCCGGAACGTCCGGGCATCCCGCTGATTAACGTCGAGGGGCACCCACCCGGGCCCGCGGCGACCCGCAAGACTCACCCAGGGAACTCGATGACCAAGGAAACCCCCGATGTGTTCACCCCGGCGAAACTGGGGCCGATCACGCTGCGCAACCGCACCGTCAAGGCGGCCACCTACGAGGGGCTGACCAGGAAGGGGCAGGTCACCGACGCGCTGATCGACTTCCACGTGCGGCACGCCCGCGGCGGCGTCGGGATGACGACCGTGGCGTACTGCGCGGTGGCGCCGGAGGGCCGGACCGACAGCCGGCAGATCCACTGGCGGGACGAGGCGATGCCCGGCCTGCGGAAGCTGACCGACGCCGTGCACGCCGAGGGAGCCGCCGTCCAGGCGCAGATCGGGCACGCCGGCCCCGTCGCCAACCCCAAGAGCAACAAGCTCCCCTCGCTCGCGCCGAGCCGCCACTTCCACCTGACGACGCAGACCGTCGCCCGGGCCGCCACGCACGCGGACATCGAGCGGGTCGTCGAGGCGCACGCCCGCGCGGGCCGGATGGCGATCGAGGCCGGGTTCGACTCGATCGAGATCCACATGGGGCACAACTACCTGACCAGCTCGTTCCTCAGCCCCAAGGTCAACCACCGCAAGGACGAGTACGGCGGGTCGCTGGAGAACCGCGCCCGGCTGGCCCGCGAGATCGGCCGCGCCGTCCGCGACGCCGTCGGCGACCGCATCGCGGTCACCGCGAAGCTGAACATGGACGACGGCGTGCCCGGCGGCTTCTGGATCGACGAGGCGATCCAGGTCGCGCGGTGGCTTGAGGCGGACGGCTCGGTCGACGCCCTCCAGATGACCGCCGGCAGCTCCCTCCTCAACCCCATGTACCTGTTCAAGGGCGACGCGCCGCTGCACGAGTTCGCCGCCGTCATGAAGCAGCCGACCAGGCTCGGCATCAAGCTGATCGGCAAGCACTTCCTGAAGTCCTACCCGTACCGGGACCTCTACCTGCTCAAGGACGCCCTGCAGATCCGCGCGGCGGTGAAGCTGCCGATGATCCTGCTCGGCGGCGTCACCGACCGCGCCGGCATGGACACCGCCATGGCGGAGGGCTTCCAGTTCGTCGCGATGGCCCGCGCGCTGCTGCGCGAGCCCGACCTGATCAACCGGATCAAGGACGAGCCCGCCACCGGGTCGCTGTGCATCCACTGCAACAAGTGCATGACGGCGATCTACGGCGGCACCCACTGCGTCCTGTCCACCGAGCCCGCCTGGGGAAGCGCGAGTGCGTGACGAGACGATCGCGGACCTGCTCCTGGAGAGGCTGGGCGACGAGCGGCCCGGCCTGCGCAGCCGCGAGCGGACGTGGACGTGGGACGGGGTCGTCAGGGAGAGCGCCGCGCGCGCGGCGCTGGCCCGGGGGCTGCGCCGGGACGGACCGTTCCACATCGGCGTGCTGCTCGACAACGTGCCCGAGTACGTCCTGTGGCTGGGCGCGGCGGCGCTGAGCGGTGCGACCATCGTCGGGATCAACCCGACCCGGACCGGCGCGTACCTGGAGCAGGAGGTCCGGCACACCGACCTCCAGCTGATCGTCACCGACGCGGCCGGCGCGAAGCTGCTGGACGGCCTGGACGTCGGCGTCCCCCGCGACCGCTTCCTGCTGGTCGACGACCCCGGCTACGCGCCGCTCGTCGAGAGCCACGCCTGCGAGCCCGAACGCGACCCGGCGATCACTCCGAAGACGCAGATGCTGCTGCTGTTCACCTCCGGCACGACCGGGGCGTCCAAGGCGGCGCGCTGCTCGCAGGGGCGGCTCGCCGAGCTGGGCCGCGCCAACAGCGCCAAGTACGACATCAAGCGCGACGACATCAGCTACTGCCCGATGCCGCTGTTCCACGGGAACGCGCTGATGGCGCTGTGGGCGCCGTCGCTGGCCGCCGGCGCGTGCGTCGTGCTGACGCCGAAGTTCTCCGCGTCCGGGTTCCTGCCGGACGTCCGCTTCTACGGCGCGACGTTCTTCACCTACGTCGGCAAGGCGATCGGCTACATCCTCACGACGCCGGAGCGGCCGGACGACGCCGACAACACCCTCACGCACGGGTTCGGCACCGAGGCGTCGCCGGAGGACAAGGCCGCGTTCCTGCGCCGCTTCGGTGCGCGGCTCGTCGAGGGGTACGGGTCCAGCGAGGGCGCCGGGATGATCAAGCGCGTGCCGGACACCCCGCCGACCGCGTTCGGCGTCCCGATGCACGGCGGTGTCCGCATCGTGAACCCCGAGACCCGCGAGACGTGCGCCCGCGCCGTCCTGGACGGGCACGGCCGCGTCACCAACCCCGAGGAGGCGGTCGGCGAGATCGTCGACGTCGACGGCGCCGAGAAGTTCGAGGGCTACTACAAGAACCCCGAGGCCGACGCCGAGCGCGTCCGGCACGGCTGGTACTGGACGGGCGACCTCGGCTACATCGACGAGGCCGGGTTCCTGTACTTCGCGGGACGGTCCGGCGACTGGATCCGGGTCGACTCCGAGAACATCTCCGCGCTGCTCACCCAGACCGTCGTCCGCCGCCATCCGAAGATCGTGGACGCGGTCGCGTTCGGCGTCCCGGACCCGCGCTCCGGCGACCAGGTGATGGCCGCGATCGAGATCCCCGCCGACGTGGAGTTCGCCGACCTGGATTTCGCCGCGTTCCTCGCCGCCCAGGACGACCTCGGCACCAAGGGCGCGCCGCGCTTCGTCCGCGTCTCGCACGCGCTGCCGACGACCGGCTCCGGCAAGCTCAGCAAGAAGCAGCTGCAACTGGAGGGGTGGCGCACCACCGACCCCGTCTACCGGTGGGCCGGCCGCGGCGCGCCCGGCTACCGTCCGATGACCGAGGCGGACAAGGCGGCGCTCCGCGCGGAGTTCGCCGCCAGCGGCCGCGAACGCTTCCTCCCCTGACCCCGCCCCGACCACCCCGACCCCACCGGACACGACCCCACCGGACACGGCCGAACCGGCTCGACGACCACGAGAGGCGTACATGGATCTGCGTGAGTCCGCAGCGCACCGGGAACTGCGCGCGGAACTGAGGGCCTACTTCGCGGCCCTGCTGCCCCCGGACGTCCGCCGCCGGGCCGGCGAGGAGGGCGTCGGCGGCGGCACGTTCCGCGAGATCGTCAAGATGCTCGGCCAGGACGGCTGGCTCGGCTACGGCTGGCCCGCCGAGTACGGCGGGCAGGGCAAGTCGATCGCCGAGCAGTACGTGTTCTTCGACGAGGTGCAGCGCGCGGGCCTGCCGTTCCCGTTCGTCACCGTGAACACGGTCGGCCCGACGCTGATGCGGTACGGGACCGAGGAGCAGAAGAAGAGGTTCCTGCCCGGCATCCTCGCGGGCGACATCGTCTTCGCGATCGGCTACTCCGAGCCCGACGCCGGCACCGACCTGGCCTCGCTGCGCACCAGGGCCGTCCTCGACGGGGACCACTACGTCGTCGACGGGAACAAGGTGTTCACCAGCGGCGCCAACACAGCCGACTACGTCTGGCTCGCCGCGCGGACGAACCCGGACGTGCCGAAGCACAAGGGCATCTCGATCCTCATCGTCCCGACCAGCGCGGACGGCTTCTCCTGGAGCCCGATCCAGACGGTCGGCGGGATGGTCGTGACCGCGACCTACTACAACGGCATCCGCGTCCCGGCGACCGAGGTCGTCGGGGAGGTCGACGGCGGCTGGCGGCTCATCACCACCCAGCTCAACCACGAGCGGATCGGGCTCGCCGCGCTCGGCGGCCGGATGATCCGGCTGTGGGAGGACGTCCGGGACTGGGCCCGCGAGAACGGCGTCATCGACCTGCCGTGGGTGCGCGCCGACCTCGCCCGCACCTACGCCCGGCTCGAGGCGATGCGGCTGATGAACTGGAAGATGACGATGGCGGTCGAGGCCGGGGAGCTGACCGGCGCGCAGGCCGGCGCGGCGAAGTCCTACGGCACCGAGACGCACATCTTCGTGCAGCGGACGCTGACCGGGATCCTCGGCGCGGCGGGCCGGATCCGTCCCGAGTCGCCGGGCGCGGTGCTGTTCGGGCAGATCGAGCAGCTGTCCCGGCAGGGCATCGTCAACACCTTCGGCGGCGGCGTCAACGAGGTGCTGCGCGACATGGTCGCCGTCCAGGGGCTCGGGCTGCCGAGGGTGAAGCGGTCATGAGCGGCGCCGGCGTGAGCGGGGACTACGAGGAGCGCCTCCAGGCGTGGGTCGGGCGCGAGCTGGTCGCGCGGCGCCCCGGGCAGGACCCGGTCAACGTGCCGATGATCCGGCACTGGGTCGAGGCGATGGAGGACGCGAACCCGATCTACCTGGACGAGGACGCCGCGAAGGCCACCGGGCGCGACGGCGTCGTGGCGCCCGCGTCGATGGTCCAGGCGTGGACGATGCGGGGCTACGCGGCGACCGTCCGCCCGCCGTCCGAGCCGAGCGGGTTCGACGAGCTGGTGGCGCTGCTCGCCGAGGGCGGCTACACCTCCGTCGTCGCGACGGACTCCGAGCTGGAGTTCGAGCGGGAGCTCGTCCCGGGCGACCACGTGTCCGTCGAGGAGCACGTCGAGTCGATCTCCCCCGAGAAGAGGACCGGTCTCGGGGCCGGGCGGTTCGTCAGCACGGTGAAGACGTACCGGGACGCGTCCGGCGAGGTCGTCGCGACGCAGCGGTGGCGGACGCTCCGCTTCCGCCCCGCCGAGAAGCCCGCCGCGCAGGCCGCCGAGAAGCCCGTCGAGCAGGCGGAGGAGAAGCCGAAGGCGCTGCGGCCGCGTCCCGCGATCAACCCCGACAACGCGTTCTGGTTCGAGGCCGCCCGCGAGCACCGCCTCGTCGTCCAGCGGTGCGCCGACTGCAAGTCGCTGCGGCACCCGCCCGGCCCCTGCTGCCCCCAGTGCGGCTCGTTCGCGTGGGACACCGTCGAGTCGTCCGGCCGGGGCCACGTCTACACCTTCACGGTCAACCACCACCCGCGGCACCCCGCGTTCGACTACCCGCTGGTGGTCGCGGTGATCGAGCTCGCCGAGGGCACCCGCCTGATCGCGAACATGGCGGGCGTCGAGCCCGCGGACGTCGAGGTCGGCATGTCCGTCGTCCTCGACTGGATCGACCCCGACCCTGACCTTTCGCTGCCGGTGTTCCGCCCGGCCGCACACGAGGAGCGCTGATGGACTTCACCCTTGGCGAGGAGCTGGAAGCGGTCAGGGACCTGGCCCGGCAGATCTTCACCGACCACGCCACGCAGGAGCGGATTCGCGCCGCCGAGCGCTCCGGCACCGGCACCGACCAGGCGCTCTGGGGCGAGCTCGCGTCCGCCGGGCTGCTCGGCGTCGCGCTGCCCGAGGACGCGGGCGGCGCCGGCCTCGGCGTCGGCGCGCTGTGCGTCCTGCTGGAGGAGCAGGGCCGCGCCGTCGCGCCCGTCCCGCTGTGGCCGTCGCTCGCCGCCGCGCTCACCCTGGCCGCGCACAACACCTCCGGGCTGCTGGTGTCCGGCGTCGTCGACGGGACGGCCCGGCTGACGCTCGCGCTGGAGGAGTTCGCGCCCGCCGACCCGGCGGACCCGCGCTGCGAGGCCGCCCGCGACGGCGACGGATGGCGGCTCACCGGCACCAAGGCCGCCGTCCCCTACGCCGAAGGCGCCGACTTCATGCTCGTCGCCGCCCGCACCCCGGCCGGCCCCGGCCTGTTCCTCCTCGGCACCGGCGTCGACGGGGTGAGCTGGGAGCACGTCGACACCACCGCGCACGACGGCGCCGCCACCCTGACCCTCGACGGCGCGCCCGCGCAGCAGCTCCCCGCCGGGTCCCTCGGCACCGCGCTGCGGCTGTCGCGCGTCGCGCTCGCCGCCGTCCAGACCGGCGTCGCCGACGGCGCGCTCCGCCTCGCCGCAGACTACCTCTCCACCCGCGAGCAGTTCGGCCGCCCGCTCGGCACCTTCCAGGCCGCGCAGCACCAGCTCGCCGACTGCTACATCGAGATCGACGCGCTGCGCGTCTCCGTGTGGCACGCCGTGTCGCTGATCGACGCGGGCGAGGACGCCGACACCGCCGTCCTGGTCGCCAAGTGGTGGTCGGACGAGGGCGGGCTCAACGTCGTCCACCGCGTCCAGCACCTGCACGGCGGCATCGGCGTCGACGTCGACTACCCCGTCCACCGGCACTTCCTGTGGGGCAAGCAGATCTCCGGGATGCTCGGCGGCGCGTCCGCCGACCTCGAGGCCCTGGGCGCCGCCCTGTGAGCGCGACCGCGAGCCGGACCGCGAGCCGCGCCTACGACGAGGTCGCCGTCGGGGAGGAGCTGCCCGAGCTGCCGATCCCGCTGACCCGCACGATGATCGTCGCGACCGCCCTGGCGAGCCGCGACTACCAGGACGTCCACCACGACCCGGCGCTCGCCGAGGAGCGCGGCTCCAAGGACGTCTTCATGAACATCCTGACCACCAACGGGCTCGTCGACCGGTACGTCACCTCCTGGGCGGGACCCGCCGCCCGGGTGAAGGCGATCAGGATCCGGCTCGGCGCCCCCAACTACCCGGGCGACACCATGGTCCTCACCGGCACCGTCTCCGCCAAGCACGACGACGGCCACCGCGTCGAGATCGCCGTGCGCGGCGTCAACGCGATCGGCCCGCACGTCACCGGGACCGCCGTCGTCGAGCTTCCCGCCGGCCGAGAGCAGGGAGGCGCCGCGTGAGCGTCCTGCCCGGCGCCGCCGCGATCACCGGCATCGGTGCCACCGAGTTCTCCAAGGAGTCCGGGCGCAGCGAGTTGCAGCTCGCCTGCGAGGCCGTCCTCGCCGCCATCACCGATGCCGGGCTCGAACCGTCCGACGTCGACGGCCTGGTCACCTTCACCGCCGACACCAGCAGCGAGATCCACATCGCGCGCAACCTCGGCATCGGCGAGCTGACGTTCTTCTCCCGCGTCGGGTACGGCGGCGGCGCCGCCTGCGGCACCGTCCAGCAGGCCGCGATGGCCGTCGCGACCGGCGTCGCCGACGTCGTCGTCTGCTACCGCGCGTTCAACGAGCGGTCCGGCGAGCGCTACGGCCTCGGCCAGGCGAGCCGGCCGATGGACGTCAGCGCCGACCGCGCCGCCTACTCGTGGATGACCCCGTTCGGGCTGTCGACCCCGGCGCAGTGGGTCGCCATGTTCGCCACCCGCTACATGCACGAGTACGGCGCGACCAGCGAGGACTTCGGCCGCGTCGCCGTCGTCGACCGCGCGCACGCCGCCACCAACCCCAAGGCGTGGTTCCACGGGCGGCCCATCACCCTCGAAGAGCACCAGGCGTCCCGCTGGATCGCCGAACCCCTTCACCTGCTGGACTGCTGCCAGGAGAGCGACGGCGGCCAGGCCCTCGTCATCGTGTCCGCGCAGCGCGCCCGCGACCTCCCGCACCGTCCCGCCCTCATCTGGGGCGCCGCGCAGGGCTCGGGCAACGACCAGCACATGATGACGAGCTACTACCGCTCCGAGATCTCCGGCATCCCCGAGATGGGGCTCGTCGGACGCCAGCTCTACGCCCAGTCGAGCCTGACGCCCGCCGACATCCAGGCCGCGATCCTCTACGACCACTTCACGCCGCTCGTCCTCCCGCAGCTGGAGGAGCTCGGCTTCTGCGCCAGGGGCGAGGCCAAGGACTTCATCGCCGACGGCAACCTCGCGCTCACCGGCCGCCTGCCGTTCAACACCCACGGCGGCCAGCTCGGCGAGGCCTACATCCACGGCATGAACGGCATCGCCGAGGCCGTCCGGCTGGTGCGGGGCGCCTCGGTGAACCAGCCGGGCGACGTCCACAACGTCCTGGTCACCGCCGGAACCGGCGTCCCGACCAGCGGCCTGATCCTGGGAGCGGACCAGTGAACGCCGGCGACTGGAAGGGCCGCGCCCTCGGCGCCCGCACCGTCGAGTACGACGAGACGCGCCCCATCCTCTACGCGCTCGCGGTCGGCGCGCACGCCACCGACCTCGACCTCGTCTTCGAGGAGCGGCTGCGGGTCCTGCCGACGTTCGCGCTGACGCTCGCGCAGTGGGCGCCCGACGCGCTCGGCTCCGCGGGCGCCTTCGACGTCCGGACGGCGGTGCACGGGACGCAGCGCCTCCGCGTCCTCGTGCCCCTCCCGCGTGCGGGAGCCGTCGAGATGTCCGCGCACGTCTCCGACGTCTGGGACAAGGGCCGCGCGGCCGTCTTCGACGTCACCGTGACCAGTCCGTACTTCGAGGCGACGTGGTCGCTGTTCGCGCCCGGATCCGGCGGCTTCGGCGGCGAGCGGGGCCCGTCGGCGCGGCCCCGGCCGTCCGGGGCGCCGGACCTGTCCGTGCCCGTCCGGACGGACCCGGACCAGGCGGCGCTCTACCGGCTGCTGGGCGACCGGCACCACATGCACATCGACCCGGAGGCGGCCAAGGCCGCGGGCATGCCGCGGCCCTTCATGCACGGCCTGTGCACCCTGGCCGCCGTGACCCTGCCGCTGGCCGCCGCGGTCGGCGCCCACCCCGCCGACCTGGAGGAACTCGAAGCGCGCTTCGCCTCCCCGGTGTTCCCCGGCGACGAGCTCGCCGTCGAGGCGTGGAAGGACGGCGGCGCGACGGCCTTCGAAGCCTCCGTGGACGGCACCACGGTCCTGTCCGCCGCCCGGGCGGCCTTCACCGGGGCGCGTTAGGGTTCGAGGCGTGGTGAGGACGCGGATCGACGTCGGGCGGGTCCGGGCGGCTCGCGAGATGATCGATCCGGTCTTCCTCGACACGCCGCTGTACCGGTGCGAGGCGCTGGAGCCGGAGCTCGGGTGCGCGGTGAGCGTCAAGCTGGAGACCGCGAACCCGGTCCGCAGCTTCAAGGGGCGCGGCACCGAGGTGGTCGCGAGCCTGCTCGCCGGTCCCGGTGCCGGTCCCGGCGCGGGTTCGCGGGCCGCGGTGTGCGCCAGCGCGGGCAACCTCGGCCAGGCCCTCGCCTGGTCGGGGCGCCGCCGGGGCCTCGACGTCACCGTCGTCGCGTCCCGCTCCGCGCCCGCGGCCAAGCTCGACCGCATCCGCGCGCTGGGCGCCCGGCTGGAAGTGGTGGACGGCGACTTCGAGGCGGCCCGCGAGCGTGCCGCCGACGTCGCGCGCCACGACGGCGTCCGGCTCGTCGAGGACAGCCTGGACATCGAGACCTGCGAGGGCGCGGCGACCATCGGCCTGGAGCTGGCGGACGCCGCGCCGGCGTTCGACGCCGTCCTCATCGCGCTCGGCGGCGGGGCGCTGGCCACCGGCGTGGGCCAGGTGCTCAAGGCCCTGGCGCCCGGCGTCGAGGTGATCTGCGTGCAGCCGCTGGGCGCGCCGGCGATGACGCTGTCGTGGCGCCGGGGACGCGTCGTCACCACCGGCCCGACCGACACGATCGCCGACGGCGTCGCGGGCCGGCGGCCCATCCCGGTCGTCCTGGACGACCTCCTCCAGGTCGCCGACGACGCCGTCCTGGTCCGCGAGGAGTCGATCACCGCGGGCATGCGGCTGCTCCTCGACCACGCGGGCCTGGTCGTCGAACCGTCGGCCGCGCTCGGCGTCGCGGCGGTCCTCGAAGACCGGGACCGCTTCGCCGGGCGGCACGTGGCCACCATCGTGTGCGGAGGCAACGTCGACATGGACGCCTACCGCCGATGGGTCGGGATCGCTCCGGGCATCGCCTCCGGTCACGGGGCCTGAGGCGGGCGCCGGTCACGCAGGCTGCTCGTCCTCGGGCGCGAGCAGGGCGGCCAGCGCGGCGGCGGCTTCGAGGAGGGCCCTGGAACGGGCGTCGATGGCCGCGTCACGGGCGTCGAAGGCGGCGGTCAGGTCGGCCCAGCGCCGGGCGCGGCGCAGCTCCGGCATGAGGGCGCGCAGCGGGGCGATGCGGTGGCCGGCCAGGCGGAGCTGGTGGACGATCCGTGCGTCCCGGACGTCCGCGGGCGAGTACCTGCGCGCGCCGCTCGGGCCGGTCCTGGCGGGGACGACGAGGCCCTCGGTGTCCCAGTGGCGCAGCGTGGACGTGCGGACGCCGAGGGCGGCGGCCAGCTCGGACACGGTCATCGCGTCGGACGGGCGGACGTTGCCCATGGGCTCGGCCGTGATCGCCTCGGCGGCGTCCCGGGCGAGCGCGAGGTCCCGGCGCTCGGCGGCGAGGCGGGCGTGCGCGTCGTCCAGCAGGGCGAGCAGGCCGGAGCGGGGGTGGGCCTGCGCCGCGCGCATGATCGTCTTGGCCTCGACGGGGCCCGTGGCGGCGGCGAGGGCCCGGTAGGCGAGCGCGGACCGCACGTGGGCCTCGGCGTAGCGCCGGTAGCCCGAGGCGGTGCGCGACGCGGGCGGGAGCGCGCCGTCGCGTTCGAGGTTGCGCACCTGCTGGACGGAGCACCCCGCGCGTCGGGCGACGTCGACCGTGCGCAGCGAGTTGCGACTTCTCACGGCGTGGCCTCGTACTTTCCGCCTCGAAGTCTCCACAAGCACATGAATGTAACGCTAGAAGGCATGAGCATCGAGGAGATCATCGAGTTCGTCCGCGGCCTCGGAGGCGTGCTGGTCCTCGAACCCGGGCCGGACGACGGTTCGCCCGAGATCGCGTGGGGCGACGCGTTCTTCTACTACGCGCCGGATGGGGCCGTCCCGAAGGCGACGCAGCCGTTCGCGACGGTCGTGACGAAGGACTACCCGGGAGACGAGGAGTCGCGGCTGGACCGGCCCGGCGCGTTCCGGGTGAACATCGCCGCCGGTAAAGACGCCTTCGCGCGGTGGACGTCGCAGGGCCCCGGCGATCCGAGCGCGGCGGACGTCCTCCAAGCGCACCCCGTCTACGAGGACGCGGGCTGGCTCGCCGTGGTGAATCCGGGACCGGCGACCGGGGAGGCGATGCGGGAGCTGCTCCGCACAGCGCACGGCCAGGCCCGCCGCCGCTACGAGAGGCGCTCCGCCCTCCGCCGGCCGTAAGCGGGGCGAGCGGCGCGGTCAGTGGCGGCGGGTGAGGAACAGGTGGAGGAGGCAGAGGACGGCTAGGGCGGTGCAGGCGGCGAGGGCCGCCGTGGCGCCGTGGGGGAGGAGGACGCCGCCGAGGACGGTGCCGGCTCCGATGCCGGCGTAGAGGGCGGAGGCGTTCAGCCCGACGACGACGGCGGTCTCCTGCGGGGCGGCGTTGATGAGGCGGACCTGCTGGGCCGGGGTCTGGAACCACGTGGTGGCGCCCCAGGCGATCATCAGGAGCGCGGTGACCGGGAGCCATGACGTGCCCGTCGCGGACGCGCAGGTGAACAGGGCCAGGGTCGCGGCGAGGGCGGTGTAGCCGGCGGCCTGGACGCGGAGGGGGCCGTGGCGGTCGACGCGCGCCCCCGCCACCAGGTTGCCGGCGACGGCCCCGGCGCCGTAGAGGAACAGCAGCCAGGGCTCCGCGCTCCCGCCGGCGCCGAGTGCCCGCATGATGGGGACGGCGTAGGCGTACAGCCCGTAACCGGCGGCCATGCCGAGGACGGTCAGCGGCAGGACGGCGACGACGCCGGGGTGGCGCAGCGCGGCGAGCCGCCGGCGGAGCGGGATGCGGGGGCCGCCGGGGAGCGCGGGCATCGCGCGGAGCACGCCCGCGGCGGCGACCGCGCACAGGGCCGCGACGAGGGCGAGCGCGACGTGCCAGTCGAGGGTCCGGGCGGCGAGGCTGCCGAGGGGGACGCCCAGGGCGGTGGCGACGGTGAGGCCGCCGATGACGACGGCCAGGGCGCGGGCGCGCTGGGCGGGGGCGACGAGCGAGGCGGCGACCGCTCCGGCGTTGGGGGTGAAGGCCGCCGCGCCGGCCGCGGCGACGACGCGCGACACCATGAGGACCGAGAAGTCCGGCGCGAGCGCGGAGCCGAGGTTGGCGGCGGCCAGCACGGCGAGCGCGGCGACGAGCAGGGCGCGGCGGGGGACGCGGGCGAGGACGGTCGCGAGCACGGGGGACAGCACGGCGTAGGTGATCGCGAAGGCGGTGGCGGACTGCCCGGCGGTGCCTTCGGAGACGTGCAGCGAGGACGCCATGTCGGGCAGGAAGCCGGCGACCACGTAGGCGTCGGTCCCGACGGCGAAGGTGCCGAGCCCGAGGATCAGCGTGGATCCGAGCCCGCGCGGGGCGGGGTCCGCGGCCGGTGCGGACCGCGCCTCCCTCTGTCGATGTATCGGGGTATTCAATGTCCCTGTTTCCTCTCCAGAGAAGCCCAGGCCATGCGGCGGTCGGTGCGGCGGTCGGTATGGCGGTCGGTCGGCGGAGCGGTCAGTCGGTGAGGCGGCCGTAGTTGCGCCGGGTGCGGGCGCCGCCGTCGGGCGCTCGGTCCATCAGGTCGGCGATGGTGGTGCCGGCCAGCTCGCGGCGCCACGCCAGTTCGGCGCGGCGCATCAGGGCGGAGATGCCGCAGGGGGCCTCGAACTCGCGGCCGGCGTCACGGCCCCCGATCCCGCGCTGCCGGATCTCGGTGCAGCGGAACGCCTCGAGCGGCCCTTCGAGGGCGGTGACGACCTCCATCACCGAGATCCTCCCGGGCGGGCGGGCGAGCGACCAGCCGCCGCGCACGCCCGGCGCCGAGGTCAGGATCCCGGCGCGGGCGAGCGGCTGGAGGCGCTTCTTCAGGTACTCCTGCGGCAGGTCGAACCAGGCGGCCAGCCGCCGGATCGACACCGGCGCGCGGTCGTCCAGCCAGCCGAGCGTCACGCAGCAGTGCAGTCCCCACTCGACGCCCTCGCCCATCCTCATGAACCGGGACTATACATGTCCCCGTTTAGGCGGCGAGGCCCAGGGAGGCGATCAGGTCGCGCATCTCGTCCCGGTAGACGGCCGCCGGGTCGTGCACGAGCGGCCGGAGGTGTCCGTAGATCTCCAGCGCCATCAGCCCGTGCATCCGCCCCCACACCCGCAGGGTCAGCGCGAGCGCCTCCGGCGGCAGTCCGGGGAAGTCCTCCCGCACGTGGCCGACGAGCCCGGGGTCGAAGTCGTCCCAGGCGTAGCGGCGGCCGTCCGCCTGGAGCGCGGCGGCGGCCGGCCAGGCGGCGGCGACGAGGCCGACGAGGCCGGTGCAGGCGCGCAGCTCGGCGGCCTTGCCGGGGCCGTCGCCGGGCGCCTGGTACCCGGGCACCGGGTCGCCGTAGATCAGCCGGAAGCCCTCCGGGTTGGCCACCGCCCACTCCCGCATGGCCTGCGCCCAGGCCAGGATCCGGCCGCCCGGGTCGGACTCCGGGACGGCGTCGCGGGCGGCCTCGGCGGCGTCCACCGCCGCGCCGTACACGTCGCCGATCAGCGTCGTGACCAGGTCGTCGCGGGTGGCGAAGTAGCTGTAGATCGCGCCGGCCGTCATGCCCATCTCGCGGGCGATGGCGCGCAGCGAGATCGCGTCCGGGCCGCCCTCCGCCAGCAGTTTGAGCGCGATCGCCTTGATCTCGTCGCTGGTCTGCGCGCGCAGCCGGGCGCGGCGGCTCGGGGTCGGGTCGTTCACGCTTGACACTCTACAGCGTTGGACTACTGTACGGCGTGCTCGAATTGAACGGCGTGTAGTAAATCAACGGCATGTAGGAGATGGCATGGAAGGGCACCGGCCACGGCTCGCGCTGCTGGCATTGACGCAGCTCATCGTGGCTCTCGACTACAACATCGTGTACGTGGCGCTGCCCGGCATCGGGTCCGCGCTCGGCTTCGGCCCGTCGTCCGTCCAGTGGGTGGTCAGCGCCTACTCGGTCGGGCTCGGCGGGCTCCTGCTGTTCGGCGGGCGGGCCGTGGACCGGCTCGGCGCCCGCCGGATGTTCATGACCGGCCTCGCGCTGTACGGCGCCGCCTCGCTCGCGGGCGGCCTGGCGTCCGGTGCGGGGACGCTCGTCGCCGCCCGCGCGGTGCAGGGCGCGGGCGGCGCCCTGCTGACGCCCGCGACGCTCGCCCTCATCTACCGCGGATTCGCCGAGGGCCCCGCGCGCAACAAGGCGCTCGGCGCCTGGGGGATGGCGGGCAGCGCGGGGCTCGCCGCCGGGTCCCTGCTGGGCGGCGTCCTGACCCACTACCTGGGCTGGGAGTGGGTGTTCTTCGTCAACGTGCCGCTGGCGCTCGGCTGCGCCCTCGCGGCGCCGCGGCTGCTGCCCGCCGACCCGGCCCGCGCGCCCGGCTCGTTCGACGTGCCGGGCGCGGTGCTCGCCACCGCGGGATCGGCGCTGCTGGTGTTCGGGCTGGCGAGCGGCCCCGACGCCGGATGGGCGTCCCCGCGCGCCGCCGGGTCGCTGGCCGCCGGCGCCGTCCTGTTCGCGGTGCTGCTCGCGGTGGAGGCCCGCACCCGCGACCCGCTCATCCCGCTACGGCTGGCGCGCGGCCGCGGCCTCGCCACCACCATGGTCGTGATCGCCGTCTTCCAGGGCACGCTCGGCGGCGGCTACTACATCCTGACCTCCTACCTGCAGCCCGTCCTCGGCTACAGCTCGCTGGAGGCGGGTCTGACGTTCCTGCCGCTGACGCTGGTCTGCATGCTCGCCGCGCTCAAGGCCACCCCGGTGCTGCTCGGACGCTGGGGGATCCGCACCACGCTCGCCGTCTCGACGATCGGCACGGGCGCGGGCATCGCCGCGATGGTCTCCGGCACCACGGCCGGCGGCGGCTTCTGGACGCTGCTGCCCGGCAGCGTCGTCTGGGGCCTGTTCGGCGGCGTCGCGTTCGTGACGCTGTTCGCCTCCGCCGGCGCGGGCGTCCCACCGGAGCAGCAGGGCGTCGCGTCCGGGCTGGCCAGCAGCGCCAAGGAGATCGGCGGCGCCCTCGGGCTGGCGGCGTTCGTCGCGATCGCCAACGGCCCGGGCGACCTCCTGCACGGCCTGCACGCCGCCGGCTGGGCCGCCGCGGCCGCCACCGTCGCGGGCGGCCTGATCGCCCTCGTCCTCGAACCCGCCCGTCCCGAGGTCCGGGACGGGGAGTCCACCTCTCTCGAAGGAGCCCTCCGATGACCGCGACCGACCTGATCAACGCCTACCTCGACATCTGGAACGAGCGGGACGCCGCCGCCCGGGAGTCGCTCATGGGATCCGTCCTCACCGACGACGCGCTCTACAGCGACCCCGACTACGCGGGCCTGCGCGGGCACGCGGAACTGTCGGAGGCGATCGGGCGCGCCCAGGCGAACTTCGGCGACCTGCGCTTCGCGCTCGGCGACGTGATCGGCGTCCACCACGACCGGGCGCTGTTCACCTGGCGGCTGGGCGAGGCCGCGACCGGCTACGACGTCGTCGAGTTCGACGGCGACCGCATCCGCGGCGTCGTCGGGTTCTTCGGATGACCGGAGACCGCGCGTGGGCCGCCGCCTGGACCACCGCGCCGCAGCGGCCGGGCCCCGGCTTCGCCCCGAACTGGTCCGAGGAGGGCCTCGGCGGCCGGACGGTCCGCCAGACCGTCCGGCTCGGCATCGGCGGCGACGCGCTGCGGCTCCGGCTGTCCAACCGCTACGGCACGGCGCCGGTCCGGATCGCGGGCGCCACGGTCGCGGCGTCCGCGGGCGGCGCGGCGGTGAAGCCCGGCACGCTGCGGGAGCTGACCGTGGACGGCGCGTCCTCCTTCGCCGTCCCGCCCGGTGCGGACCTCGCCACGGACGGCGTGCCGTTCCCGGCCGGGCCGCTGGACGCGGTGACGGTCACGATGGTCCTGGACGAGCCGTCCGGGCCGGTGACGTTCCACGCCCAGGCCCTCGCGACGACGTACCGGGCGGCGGGTGATCACCGCGCCGACGGCGACGGCGCCGCCTTCACCGAAACCTCGCAGTCCTGGTACCTGCTCGCGGGCGTGGACGTGGCCGCCGCGGGGGCGGCCCCCGGCGACGGCATCGTCGTCCTCGGCGACTCGCTCACCGACGGGACGGGCGGCACCCCGGACACCGACCAGCGGTTCCCCGACCTGCTCGCCCGGCGGCTGGTCGCGGCGGGCCGGCCGCGCGCCGTCCTCAACCAGGGGATCGGCGGCAACCGGGTGACGGTCGACTCGCCCTGGCTGGGCGACCGCGCCACCGCCCGGTTCGACCGCGACGTCCTCGGCCAGCCAGGGGTCGGCACCGTCGTGGTCTTCGTCGGGATCAACGACGTCGGGATCGGCGAGGTCGCCGGCGACCCGCCGTTCCCGGTCCTCGCCCCGTGCACCGTGGTGCCGGCGGCGGACGTCATCGCCGGCCACCGGGACATGATCCGCCGGGCGCGCGCCGCGGGCCTGCGGACGGTCGGGGCGACGCTCGGGCCCATGCGGGGCTCGGCCTTCTCCACGCCGCGCAGCGAGGCGGCGCGCGCGGAGGTCAACGCCTGGATCCGCGGGTCGGGGGAGTACGACGCCGTCCTCGACGTCGCCGCGGTGCTCGGCGACGCCCTCGACCCCGCCCACGACTCGGGCGACCACCTGCATCCGGGCGACGCGGGGTACCGGGCGATGGCCGAGGCCGTCGACCTCGACGCGCTGTGACGTGCGGCCGGGGCCGTCCCCCGTGGGACCGGCCCCGGCCGGACGCGCGGATCAGGGGACGCGCGGGTCAGGGGAGGGTGGACAGGTCGATCGTCGACACCGCCGCGGCGTCGTGGCGGATCGTGTACCGCCCGCCGGCCAGCGACGGCAGGTCGGCCAGCGGGACGAGGTGCGGGAAGTCGGCGGTCGCCACGCGGACGCGGAGGCGGTGGCCCGCCGGGACGGTGGCGAACGCCGGCCGGATCTCGATGTCGTACCGGGTCACCGCCCCGGGCGCGACCGGCCGCCGCGCCGCGCGGGTGAGCGGGTGGTACGGGTACACCCAGCCGCCGGACGCGCCCTTCCAGCTGCGCTTCCCGTCGACCGCGCGCATCGAGCCCATGAGCGCGCCGCCGCTGAGGTCGGTGGACGTCCCGTCGGGCGCGACGTCCTCCAGGGTGAGCGCCCACAGCGTCTCCGGGCGGGTGGACGCGGCGCGCAGCGTCACGCCGATCGGCCCGGCGAGCCTCAGCGGCGCGGCCAGCGCCGGTGACGTGTAGGTGGTCTCGCCGGGCCCCTTGACGGGTTCGCGCTGGGAGCCCGTGCAGGGCGAGGCGACGCCCGCACCGGCGAAGAGCTGCGACAGCAGCCCGGCGGCGAACTGGTCGGTGGACCGGGTGCACGGGTTCGACAGGCCGGTGAACGCGATGGAGTCGGCGGGTTCGGCGCCGGTCGGCCGCGCGGAGGTCAGGCGTCCCTGGGAGCGCAGGTACATCCGGGTCGGGCGCGCCTGCGCGAGGGGGTAGTCGGCGGTGTCGTAGCGCCGTCCGCCGGGTTCGATCACGTGGAGGGGAGTGGCGGTGGAGACGGTGCCGCGCCCCTTCAGCCAGTGGTCGAACCAGGCGAGCTGGATCGCGTCGAGGTCCTGCCCGCTGCCCATGTCGCCGTGCGTCCACGGGCCGTAGAGCAGCGGTTCGCCGCGCTGGAAGACGTCGTAGAGCCCGCCGACGAGATGGACCGCGACGCCGTTGGCGACGATCCTGCGCAGGACGCTCTCCGGCGCCCGCTCCTTCCACCAGGCGTTGTCGTACCTGCGCGGGCCGTTGGTGAGCATGTCGCGCGCGATCGTCAGCTCGAACGGCCCGGCCTGCATGAGGTGCTCGTAGGCGAGGACGAGCGCGGCCGCCGGATCCTTGGGCAGCTCCACGAACGGCGTGGTGACCCGGGTGACCCCGTAGCCGAAGACCAGGCCGAGCGGCGACTCGACGTTGAGCGCGCCGCCGCTGACGAACAGGTCGCGGTACGGGTCGGCGGACGCCGCCATCGGGAAGATCGCCTTGAGCGGGGAGTGCGGGCCGACCGCGGCGGCGGTGAACAGCTGGTCGATCGCCAGGTACGACAGGCCGAGCATGCCGACCTCGCCGCTGGAGTTCGGCAGCCGCGCCGCCCAGTTCACGATCTGCGCGCCGGCCTGCGCCTCGGACGGCTCGAACAGGTCGAACCTCCCCTGCGAGCCGCCCGTCCCGGGGACGTCCACGACGAGTCCCAGGTAGCCGCGTTCGATGAGGTACGGGTTGAGCCCGCCGGTGCCGGGCGAGCCGGTCTCCGCCGACGGCGTCTTGCCGTACGGGGTGAACCCGATGATGACCGGGAACGGGCCGCGCGCCGGTTTCCCGGTGGCGCGGTCGGTGGGCACGTGCAGGTCGGCGCGCAGCAGCGTCCCGTCCTTGAGCTTCAGCGCGAGGTTGCGCCGCACGGCGATGCCGTAGGGCGCCGCCGGCGCGGGCGCCGCCGGCGCGGGCGCCGCCGGCGCGGGCGCCGCCGAGGCGGGGACGGCGAGCGCGGCGAGGACCAGGATCAGCGAGCACGCGGCTGCGAGACGGCGCATGGCGCGACTCCCGGGGTCGGAGGTGCTTGGGCGGGACGCTAACAACCCGCGCGCCCGCCGGGAACCCCAAACGAACAAAAATGTTTATTTGATGCGCTACCCGCCGGCCGCGCGAGCGTCTCGCGGGGTACCGGTGAGCGGGACGGTCTGGCGGATCCGGGGTGACCGGGGCCACCATGGGCTCTCATGGGCGAACTGACGATTCCGGCGGTGTTGGCACGGGCGGCGGAGGCGTTTCCGGACGCCGAGGCCGTGGTGGACGGGGACGTCCGCGTGACGTTCGCGGAGCTGCGGGACCGGGTGCGGGAGGCGACGGCCGCGTTCGCCGGCGCCGGGATCGAGCCGGGCGACCGGATCGCGATCTGGGCGCCGAACGGGCTGCCGTGGATCGTCACCGTCCTCGGCGCCATGGGCGCGGGCGCGACGCTCGTCCCGCTCAACACCCGGTACAAGGGCGACGAGGCGCGCTGGCCGCTGACCCGCGCCCGCGTGAGGATGCTGTTCGTCGCCGACGGGTTCCTCGGCATCGACTACCCCGGCATGCTCGGGGTCGACGCGACCGGCGCCTACCCCGGCCTGCCCGACCTGAAGGCCGTCGTCACGTTCAACGGCGAGGAGCGGCCGGGCGTGACGTCCTGGGCCGGGTTCGCCGGCAAGGCCGTCCCGCTCGCGGAGGCGGACGCGCGGGCCGCCGCCGTCCGCCCCGGCGACGTCGCCGACATCCTGTTCACGTCCGGGACGACCGGCAAGCCCAAGGGCGTGATGTGCACGCACGAGCAGAACGTCCGGACGTTCGAGGCGTGGGCGGCGCGGACCGGCGTGCACGCCGGCGACCGCTACCTCATCGTGAACCCGATGTTCCACTCGTTCGGCTACAAGGCCGGCGTGATCGCGTGCGTGCTGAAGGGCGCCACGATGGTGCTCCAGCCGGTGTTCGAGGTGGCGGAGACGCTGCGGATCATCGAGGCGGAGCGGATCACGGTGCTGCCCGGCCCGCCGACGATCTACACCTCGCTGCTGGACGCGCCGGGCCGCGCCGAGCGCGACCTGTCCTCGCTGCGGCTCGCGGTGACCGGCGCCGCCGACGTGCCGGTCGCGCTCGTCCGGCGGATCCGCGAGGAGCTGTTCCCGCAGGTCATCACCGCGTACGGGCTGACGGAGTGCTCCGGCACGGTGTCCGCCTGCTCGCTGGACGACGATGACGAGACGATCGCGACGACGTGCGGCCGGGCCATCGACGACGTCGAGGTGAAGATCGTCGACGACCGGGGCGAGCCGGTGCCGGCCGGCACCGACGGGGAGATCCTCGTCCGCGGCTACAACGTGATGAGCGGCTACCTCGACGACCCGGAGGCGACCGCCGAGACCATCCGGGACGGCTGGCTCGACACCGGCGACCGGGGCCGCCTGGACGAGCGCGGCAACCTGTCCATCACCGGCCGGTCCAAGGAGATGTTCGTCGTCGGCGGGTTCAACGTGTACCCGGCGGAGGTCGAGGACGTCCTCGCCCGGCACGCCGCGGTCGCCGAGTCCGGCGTCGTCGGCGTCCCGGACGCCCGGATGGGCGAGGTCGGCCGCGCCTACGTCCGGCTCCGCCCCGGCCGCACCGCGACCGCGGACGAGCTGATCGCGCACTGCCGGGAGCGGCTCGCGAACTTCAAGGTCCCCAAGGAGGTCGTCTTCGTGGACGACCTCCCCAAGACCGCCTCCGGCAAGGTCCGCCGCGTCGAGCTCAAGGAGCAGGCCGGCGCCTGACCCGTTCACCTGCGGCGGGTCGCCGTTCACGGTGCCTCCCGTGAACGGCGACCCGCCGCGGGCCGAACGTCAGAGGGCGGCGACGACGCGGGCGCGGTGCTCGGAGGGGGTGCCCCAGGACGAGTACAGGGCGCGGGCCTTGCGGATCCACAGGGACGGGTCGTACTCGTCGGTGTAGCCGATGGCGGCGTGCACCTGCAGCGCCGTCTTCGCCGCGAGGTACGACGCGTCGGACGCGGCGACCTTCGCGGCCGACGCGTCCCGCGCGAAGTCGCCCGTCCTGTACGACAGGGCCGCGCCGTAGACGAGCGGCCGCGCGAACTCCAGCTCCACCATCGCGGTGGCGAGGTGGTGCTTGACGGCCTGGTACTCGCCGATCGGGCGCCCGAACTGCTGCCGGGTCTTCGCGTACTCCACCGACACGTCCAGCAGGGCACGGCCGAGGCCGACCTGCTGCGCGGCGCACAGCAGCACGCCGAGGTCGGTGCGGCCGGACGGCGCGCCGTCCACCCGGAACAGGCGGCGGGCCGGGTCGAGGGACGCGACGCGCCCGCCGGCCCGCACGGCGGTCCCGTCGGCGGCGACGACCAGGTCCGCGACGTCGGCGTCCAGCGCGTGCGGGACGGCGACCGACACCAGCGCCTCGCCCTCGGCGATCCTCGCCAGCAGGTCCCCGTCGCCCAGGAACTCGGCCGCGGCGAGCGTCTCGACGTACGGGCCGGGCGCGGCGGCGCGCCCCAGCTCCTCCATCGCGACGGCCAGCTCGACGGGGAGCAGCCCGGCGCCGCCGTGCTCCTCCGGGACGGCCAGCGCGAACACGCCCGCCTCGGCGGCCTGCGACCACAGCGCCCGGCCCGGCGCCGCGTCGCCCGCCGCCCACGCGCGGACGGCCTTCGCGGTTTGCGCGCCGGCCAGCAGCCGGCGCAGCGTCTCGCCGAACATCCGCTGCTCGGCGGAGAGGACGAACTTCACCGGGACCCCCTCGGGAGGCCGAGCAGCCGCTCGGCGATCACGTTGCGCTGGATCTCGTTGGTGCCCGCGTAGATCGGGCCGGCCAGGGAGAACACGTAGCCCTCCAGCCAGTCGGAGTCGAGCTCGCCGTCCGGGCCGAGCAGGTCCAGCGCGGTCTCGTGCAGCGCCACGTCCAGCTCCGACCAGAAGATCTTGTTGAGGCTGGACTCCGCGCCGATGTCGTCGTCCCGGGAGATCGTCTCGAAGCCCTTCAGCCGGTACGCGCGGGACCGGATCCACGCGTCCGCGACCCGGTCGCGCAGCGCCGTGTCGGACGGGTCGGCGCGCTCCTTCCACAGCTCGACGAGCCGCTCGGTCGCGGCGGTGAACCGGCCGGGGCTGCGCAGCGTGAGCCCGCGCTCGTTGCCCGCGGTGCTCATCGCGACCCGCCAGCCGTCGCCGGGCGCGCCGATGACGTCCTCGTCCGGGACGAACACCCCGTCCAGGAACAGCTCGGCGAACGCGGGCTTGCCGTCCAGCCGGCCGATCGGGCGGACCGTCACGCCCTCGGCGTCCAGCGGGAACATCAGGTACGTCAGGCCCTTGTGCCGCGACGACTCGGGGTCGGAGCGGAACAGGCCGAAGCCCCGGTCGGCGAACGCGGCGCGGGAGCTCCACGTCTTCTGGCCGTTCAGCAGCCACCCGCCGTCGGTGCGGGTCGCGGTGGAGCGCAGCGCGGCGAGGTCGCTGCCCGCGCCGGGCTCCGACCACGCCTGCGCCCAGATCACCTCGCCCGCGGCCATCGGCGGCAGCACCCGCGCGAGCTGCTCGGGCGTGCCGTGCTTGAGCAGCGTCGGCGCCAGCAGGTTGATGCCGTTCTGGCTCACCCGGCCCGGCGCGTTCGCCGCGTAGTACTCCTCCTCGAAGATCAGCCACTGGAGGACGGAGACGCCGCGCCCGCCGTACTCCTCCGGCCACGACACGACGCCGAGCCGCGCCCCGCCCAGCCGCCGCTCCCACTCCCGGTGGAGCGCGAAGCCCTCCTCGGTCTCCAGCGACGGCAGCGGCTCGGCCGGCACGTTCGCGCGCAGCCAGCCGCGTACCTCGGCGCGGAACGCCTCGTCCGCCGCCCCGAATTCAAGATCCATGCGGTGCCTCCCTCATGCTCCTGGCGTCCTGCCCGCCCAGCGGGTCGCCGCCGGTCTCCGCGTTGTGCGCGTGGGCGAGATGGTGCAGGCCGAACACCGCGTCCATGCCCGCGTGCATGCCCTGGAGGTCCTCGGCCTGGTTCACGGCCTTCTTGGTGAGCGCGAGGCCCATCCGGGGCATCGCGGCGATCCGCCCCGCGAGCGCAAGGGTCTCCTCCTCCAGCGCGTCGCGCGCGACGACCCGGTTGACCCAGCCCAGCTCGTACGCGCGGGACGCGGGCATCCGGTCGCCGGTGTAGAGGAACTCCTTGGCGACGCGCGGCGGCATCACCCACGGGTGCGCGAAGTACTCCACGCCCGGGATGCCCATCCGGACGACCGGGTCGGCGAAGAACGCGTCGTCCGACGCCACGATCAGGTCGCAGACCCAGGCCAGCATCAGCCCGCCCGCCACGCACGCGCCCTGCACCGACGCGATCATCGGCTTCGGGATCTCCCGCCAGCGGCGGCACATCCCGAGGTACACCTCCGACTCGCGGGCGAACCGGCTCTCCGCGCCCGCCTTGCCGACGTGGTCCCACCACATCCCCGCGCGGCGCGGGAACGTCGCGTCGGCGTCCCGTCCCGGGGTGCCGATGTCGTGCCCGGCGGAGAAGTGCGGCCCCGCCCCGGCCAGCACGATCACCGCGACGCCGTCGTCCTCGGCGGCGCGGTAGAACGCCTCGTCGAGGGCGTACGTCATGGCGGAGTTCTGCGCGTTGCGGTACTCCGGCCGGTTCATCGTGACGACCGCGACGGCGCCGCGCCGCTCGTACTCGACGACCACGTCGCCTCCCTTCTTTCTAACAACTGTTTGGTAGAGTAGCCGCCGTCGTCCACCGCCCCCGCCATCGCCTCCCGTCCAGCGGGATCCGCGCCCCGCCCGCGGCCGGGTGCCGCCGAATCCCGTTCCGGCGGGATCCGGTAAGAAGGGGCCGTGCCCGCACTGAGACTGGACGCGGCGGCGCTGCCGCCCGAGCTGGACGAGCTGCGCCGGGACGTCCGCGCGTTCCTCGCCGAGGAGACCGCCGCCGGGCGGATCGCCCCGCACGCCGACAACTGGCTGGCGGGCTGGGATCCCGCGTTCAGCCGGCGGCTCGGCGAGCGCGGCTGGATCGGCATGACGTTCCCCCGCGAGTACGGCGGGAGCGGGGCCGGGTCCCTCGCCCGGTTCGTCGTCACCGAGGAGCTGCTCGCGGCCGGCGCGCCGGTCGCCGCGCACTGGATCGCCGACCGGCAGTCCGGGCCGTCGCTGCTCACGTTCGGCACCGAGGAGCAGCGCCGCGCCTACCTGCCCGGCATCGCGCGCGGCGAGATCCACTTCGCGATCGGCATGTCCGAACCCGACTCCGGCTCCGACCTCGCGTCCGTCCGGACCCGGGCCGAGCGCGCCGACGGCGGCTGGACCGTCAACGGCGCCAAGGTGTGGACGAGCGGCGCCCACCTCGCGCACGCCATGATCGCGCTGGTCCGGACGGGACCGCCCGGGCCGAGCCGGCACGAGGGCCTCACCCAGCTGATCGTCGACCTCGGCGCGCCCGGCCTGGAGATCCGCCCGATCCGGCTGCTGACCGGCGAGCACCACTTCAACGAGGTCGTCCTCACCGACGTGTTCGTGCCCGACGACCGCGTGCTCGGCACGGTCGGCGACGGCTGGCGGCAGGTGACCGGCGAGCTGGCGTTCGAGCGCAGCGGCCCCGAGCGGATCCTCAGCACGTTCCCGCTGCTCGCGGCCGTCGCCGGACGGCTCGCCGAGCGCGGCGCCGACGCCGGCGACCGGGCCCGGGTCGGGATGGTCGTCGCGCGGCTGTGGGCGCTGCGGCGGATGTCCCTCGCGGTCGCGGCGCGGCTCGCCGCCGGGGACGCCCCCGCCACCGAGGCCGCCGCCGTCAAGGACCTCGGCACCCGGTTCGAGGGCGCGCTGATCGAGACGGTCCGCCTGCTCGCCCGGGCCGAGCCCGACCTCGCGTCGTCCGATCCGCTCGCGCACCTGCTGGCGCGGTCCGTCCTGCACAGCCCCGGGTTCACGCTCCGGGGCGGGACCAACGAGATCCTGCGCGGCGTCGTCGCCAAGTCGGTGCTGCCGAAGGGGGAGACCCGGTGAACGACATCGTCCGGGACCTGGTCGAGACCGTGGACGCGGTGTGCGCCCGCCACGCCGACCCCGGCGAGGGCTGGAACCCGCGCCTCTGGGACGAGCTGGAGCGGGTCGGCGTGACGCTGCTGCCCGTCCCCGAGGAGCGCGGCGGCGCCGGGGCCGACCTCGCCACCACCGCCGAGGTGCTGCGGGTGCTGGGCCGGCGCGCGGCGGCCGTCCCGATGGTGGAGACCGCGCTGCTAGCCGGATGGCTGCTCGCCGCCGCAGGCGCGGACGTCCCGTCCGGGCCGCTGACCGCCGCCGTCGCGGGACCGGACGTCGCGCTCAGGCAGGACGACGGCGCGCGGACGCTGACCGGCACGCTGCCGCGCGTCCCGTGGGCGCGGCACGCGGAGGGCACCGCGGTCCTGGTCGCGGAGCATGTCGCGTTCGTCCCGCGCGGCGGCTACGAGGTCGACGAAGGTGCGAACCTCGCGGGCGAACCGCGCGACACCGTCCACCTGCACGGCGCCGCTCCCGCCCGGGTGCTCGCCTCGGCGGCGACCGCGCAGGCGTTCCGGGAGCGCGGCGCGCTCGGCCGCGCGGCGCTCATGGCCGGGGCGATGGAGACGGCCACCGACCTCGCGGTCCGGTACGCGGGCGAGCGCGTCCAGTTCGGCCGTCCGCTGGCGCGGTTCCAGGCCGTCCAGCAGCATCTCGCCGAGATGGCGGGCGAGACGCTGATGGCGACCGTCGCGGCGCAGGCCGCGGCCGCCGAGGGCACCGGCTTCGCGATCGCCGCGGCGAAGGCGGCGGCGAGCGAGGCCGCCGGGACGGTGTGCCGCCTCGCCCACCAGGTCCACGGCGCGATCGGGTTCACCGACGAGCACGGCCTCCGGCACGCCACCACCCGGCTGTGGGCGTGGCGCGACGAGTGCGGCAACGAGGCCGAATGGGGCGAGGCCCTCGGCGCCCGCGCCGTCGACGCGGGCACCGGAGGGCTCTGGCCCCTGATCACGGCGGGCGGCGACCTCTAGAGGCCCCGTCCCGGCCTCAGTCCGTTCGTGGTGCGGTACCGGGGGCGGCCGCCTCGCGGAGCGCCGCCGCCGTACGGTCGAGCGCGCGTTCCCGGGCGTCGCCGGTCTCCGCCGCCGCGTCAGGGCGCATCCCGCGCAGCAGCAGCTTGATGGTGAGGACGGTGAGCGGCAGGCCGGACCGCTCCGTCGCGCCGGCGGCCCGTTCCATCGCGGCCTCCCGCTGGCCCGCGGCGATGGTCGCGTGGACGAGGACGGCCGCGAGCGACTCGGCGGGCTCCGCGGCGTCGACGTCGCCGCGCCGCTGCCCGGCCTCCAGCACCTCCGCCAGCGCGAGGACCGGGTTCGGGACGTCCTCGCCGAGGTGGTCCGACAGCCGCTCGGGCTGGTTGGCGATCCCGCGCATGATCGCGTCGCGCAGCGGGCCGGGCGCGGGCGCGGCGCGGCGCAGCGCCGTGAACGCGTTGCCGACGATGGCGCCGGTGCCCGACCCGGCGGCGAGGCCCGTGCGGCAGGCGTCCGCGAACGCGGCGCAGGTGACGATCGCGGCCTCCAGCACCACGTCGTCCTTGCTGGGGAAGTAGGTGAAGAACGTCCCCCAGCTCACGCCGGCCGCGGCCACGATGTCCTCGATCCGGGCGGCCTCGACCCCGGACCGCTCGAACTCGGCGATCGCCGCCTCGTAGACGCGGCGGCGCGTCTCGATGGCGCGGGCCTGGCGGGGACGGCGGGCGGTCGGCATGGAGAGGACCTCTGGTGCGGCGGGCCGGACGGTTCTATTCTGCCAAAGTTGATGCGCATCAACTTTTGGAGGTCGACGTGGACGGGGCAGGGCTCACGGAACGGCTCGCCGGGTCCGGCCGGGTGCGCGCGCTGCGGATGCTCTGGGGCGCGGGCAAGGGCTGGGCGGCCGCCATCGCCCTGCTGGTCGTGGCGAACGCGGTGCTGCCGAACGCGAGCCTCGTCGCGCTCGGCTACGCGGCCGGGCGCATCCCGGCGGCCGCCGCCGCGCACCTGCACGGCGCCGCCGGGCGCGCCCTCGCCGGCGCGCTGCTCGCCGCCGGCCTGCTCTACGCGGCGACCCTCCTCACCGGCCCGTACCAGGAGTGGCTGAGCGCCTGCGTGAAGGCGCGCCTCGTGGACGACCTGCAGAGCCGGCTCATGGCCGCCGTCAGCGGCCCGGTGGGCGTCGCGCACCTGGAGGACCCGGAGATCCGGGACCGGCTGGAACTGGCCCGCGGCACGCTGACCGGCCACGTCCCGGCGGACGCGCCGGTCGCGCTCGCCGCCGCCGCGGGCTCCCGGCTCGCCGGGATCGGTGCGTGCGCCGTCCTCGCCACGTTCCGGTGGTGGCTCGGGCTCGCGCTGCTCGCGGTGTGGCTGCTGATCCGGCGCCCGCTGCGGAAGATCATCCTCGCCCAGATCGTCGGGTTCCGGACGAAGGCCGAGGTGCTGCGGCGCGCCTGGTACTTCCTCTACCTGGCGATCCGCCCGACCGCCGCGAAGGAGCTGCGCGTCTTCGGGCTCGGCGACTGGACGGTCGACCGGTACCGCGAGCACTGGGCGGCGGGCATGGCGACGACCCGGGAGAGCTACGCCCGCCTCGCCCGCCGCGCCTACCTGCTCGCCGGCGCCGTGCTCGCCGCCTACCTCGTCGCCTGCGGCACGCTCGCGTACGCGGCGCTGCACCACCAGATCGGCCTGCGGGAGCTGTCGGTCATGCTGCCGTTGCTGCCCGCCACCATGTATGCGGGCACCGTCACCACGAGCGACATCTCCGCCGAGTGGATGGTCTCGGCGCTGCCCGACCAGGCCGCGCTGGAGGCGCGCCTGCGCGCCGCCCGCGAGGAGCTCGACGGCGGCCGGGACCCGGCCGGGCTCCCCGAGCACGGCATCCGGCTGGACGGCGTCCGCTTCGCCTACCCCGGCGGCGACCCGGTGCTCGACGGACTCGACCTGGAGATCCCGGCGGGACGCTCCACCGCGATCGTCGGCGCGAACGGCGCCGGCAAGACCACGCTGGTCAAGCTGCTCGCCCGCATGCACGACCCGACCGGCGGGACGATCGCCGTGGACGGCGTCCCGCTCCGCGACCTCGACGCGGCGCGCTGGCAGCGCCGGTTCGCCGCCGTGTACCAGGACTTCGACCGCTACCCGCTGTCCCTCGCCGAGAACATCGCGCTCGGCGCCGTCGAGCACCTCGACGACGCCGCCGGACGCGACCGCGCCGCCGCCCGCGCCGGGGCGCTCGACCTCGCCGCGGAGGTCGGCTGGGACACCGTCCTGTCCCGCCGCTACGAGGGCGGGACCGACCTGTCCGGCGGCCAGTGGCAGCGCGTCGCGCTCGCCCGCGCGCTGTTCGCCGTCGAGCACGGCGCGACGGTGCTCGTCCTCGACGAGCCCACGGCCTGGCTGGACGTCCGGGCCGAGGCCGCCTTCTACGACCGGTTCCTCGACCTCACGCGCGGCCTGACGTCCATCGTCATCTCGCACCGCTTCTCGACCGTGCGGCGCGCCGACCGGATCTGCGTGCTGGACGGCGGCCGCCTCGCCGAGCAGGGCACGCACGACGAGCTGATGGCGCTCGACGGGATCTACGCGGAGATGTTCCGCCTCCAGGCCGCCCGGTTCCGCGACGACGGCGACGACCGCGCCGAGGGCGCCGAGGGCGCCGAGGGGGAAGAAGCATGACGAGGGTTCGCCGCACGTTCCGCGTCCTGGTCTCCGACGGGTTCCGCGCAGCGCCGCGCCCCATGGCCGTCGCCGCGCTCACCGTCCTCGCGACCGCGCTCACCCAGATCACCTACCCGCTCGGCATCCGCACGATGGTCGACGCGCTGCCACGGCACGACGTCCCCGCGGGGATCGCCGGGACCGTCACCGTCGCCGTCCTGTTCACCCTGTCCTGGACGCTGATGATCGTGTCCGCCGGCCGGCTGACCGCGCTGACCGACGAGGTGTCGGTGTGGCTGTCGGCCCGGATCGCCGCGCTCGTCAACGCCGTCCCCGGCTTGGAGCACTTCGAGCGCCCCGACTACCTCACCGAGCTGGAACGGCTCGAACAGCGCCGCCCGATGCTCGCGTCCGGGCCCCGGCAGGCGCTCACGCTCGCGTCCGTCGCCGTCCGGACGGTCGGGATCGCCGTCCTGCTCGCGACCGTCTACCCGCCGCTCGCGCTGCTGCCCCTCGCCGGGCTGCCCCCGTACCTCGCCGACAAGCGGTCCGTCGCGCTGCGCGAGCGCGCCGACGCCGCCGTCGCGGACCGGCGGCGCCTCGCCGGTGAGCTGTTCGAGCTGGCCGCCACCGCCGGGCCCGCCAAGGAGCTGCGGACGTACGGGCTCGGCGCGGAGCTGCGCGCCCGGCACGACCGGCTCACCGCCGCCGCGCGCCGCGCCACCGTCCGCGCCGCGTCCGCCGGCGCGCTGTGGAGCGCGCTCGGCTGGTTCCTGTACGCCGCCGCGTTCTCCGGCGCGATCGCGTTCATCGCCGTCCGGGCCGCGCGGGGCGACGCGTCGGCGGGACAGGTCGTCCTCGCGGTCAGCCTGCTGCGGCGCGCGCAGCTCACGGTGTCGCAGGCGTCCAACGCCATCGGGCAGGTCGTCACCACGGCGTCCGCCGCGCAGAGCCTGCTGTGGCTGGAGGACCACGCGGCCGCGCAGCGCTCCGGCGGCGCGGCCGCCCCCGACCGCCTCGACCACGGCATCACGCTGCAGGACGTCGCGTTCGCCTACCCGGGCACCGACGTCCCGGTCCTGCGCGGGGTGGACCTCGTCCTGGCCGCCGGCGGCACCGTCGCGCTGATCGGGGAGAACGGCGCGGGCAAGACGACGCTGGTCAAGCTGCTGACCGGCCTGTATCCGCCGACGAGCGGGCGGATCCTGCTGGACGGCGCCGACCTGGCGGACGTCGACCGGACCGCGTGGCGCGCCCGCACGTCCGCCGCCTTCCAGGACTTCGTGAAGTGGAACCTGCGCGCGGGCGAGGCCGTCGGCATCGGCGACCTGCCGCGCCTCGACGACGAGGAGGCCCTGCGCACCGCCCTCGACCGGGCCGCGGGGACGAGCGTCATCGACGAGCTGCCGTCCGGCCTCGACACCCCGCTCGGGAAGTCGTTCCAGGGCGGCGCGGACCTGTCCGGCGGCCAGTGGCAGAAGCTCGCCCTCGGCCGCGCGATGATGCGCGACCACCCGCTGCTGCTGGTCCTGGACGAGCCGACCGCGAGCCTCGACGCGCCCACCGAGGACGCCCTGTTCCGCCGCTACCTGGACGCCGCGCGCCGCACCGCCGCCGGCACCGGCGCGATCACGATCCTGGTGTCGCACCGGTTCTCGACCGTCCGGATGGCCGACCTCATCGTCGTCATGGACGGCGGGCGGGTCGTCCAGGCCGGCGACCACGCCACGCTCCTCGCCGAAGGCGGGCTCTACGCCGAGTTGTTCGAACTCCAGGCCCGCGCGTATCTCTGAGGCCGTCGCCAGGCGCCGTCTCCAGCGGCCGTCGCCAGGCGTCGTCTCTAGGGGAGGCGGACGCCGACGAGCTTGGTGAGGAGCCGGTCGACCTGCTCCTCCAGCGGCTCCCACGGCAGGTCGGGCTGGTTGACGCGCATCGACACCGCGCCGTGCACGGCCGCCCGCAGGTCGAGCGAGACGGACGCCGCGTCGCCGGCGGGGGCGAGGCCCGCGTCCATGCAGCGCTGGACGGCCTCGGTGGTGCGCTTGCCCAGCTCCATCTTGAACGACATGTCGCACCGCTGGTTGACGGCGCTCTCGTGCAGCACCTTGTAGAGGCCGGGGTGGTCGTGCGACCAGCTGCCCATGACCTGCACGCGCGCGCGCAGCCCGCCCACCGGGTCGCCGGCCGCCGCCTCGGCCTCGTCGCTCGCCCGGACGAGGTCGGCGTGGCTGCTGCGCATCGCCGTGAGGACCAGCGCGTCCCGGTCGGCGAAGTGCAGGTAGACCGACGTCGCCGCGATGCCGATCTCGCGGGCCACCGCGCGCAGCGAGAGCGCCTCGTCGTCGCCCAGCTCCTCCAGGAGCCGCAGCGCGGTCGCCACGATCTCCTCGCGCAGCCGTTCGCCCTGGCCGCGCCGGTTCCGCCCGCGGGAGGGCGATGCCGTTCCCATGCGGGCATTCTAATGCGACGGCTCTTGCGCTACAGTCGTAGCGCTACAGCTGTTCAGTCAACGAAGGGCTCCGCCGTGACCACCACCGCCCACCACGAGGCGACGATCGCCGAGCAGGAAGCGAACAAGGCGACCGTCCTGGCCTTCTACGAGGCCGGGCTCAACCGCAAGGACTTCGACGCCGCCGCCCGGCTGATCGGGGACCGCTACGTCCAGCACAACCCGCGCATCGCCGACGGCATCGAGGGCTTCCGCGGCTTCGTCGACGGCATCCGGGCCGAGTTCCCCGACCTGCGCGCCGAGGTCAAGGGCCTGTACGCGGACGGCGACCGCGTCATCGCGCACGTCCACGGGATCCGCGTGCCCGGCCAGGCGGGCACCGCGATCGTCGACATCTTCCGGTTCGAGAACGGCCGGATCGTCGAGCACTGGGACGTGATGCAGCCGATCCCGGACACCGCCGCCAACTCCAACGGCATGTTCTGAGGCGGCCGTGACCACGGAAACGGTTCCCGGAGAGCGGGAGGGCGCGGCGCGGACCGCGCCCGCCCCGCGGCGCTGGTGGGCGCTGGCCGCCGTCGCCACCGCCCAGCTCATGATCGGCATCGACATGACGATCATGAACATCGCGCTGCCGTCGCTGCAGCGCTCCCTGCACCTGTCCGACCCGGACCGGCAGTGGGTGATCACCGTCTACGCGCTCGCCTACGGCGGCCTGCTGCTCCTCGGCGGCCGGCTGTCGGACCTGATCGGCCGCCGCCGCGCGCTGCTGATCGGGCTGACCGGGTTCGCGCTGGCGTCCGCGCTCGGCGGCGCGGCGCCCGGCCCGGCCCTGCTGCTCACCGCGCGGGCCGCCCAGGGCGCCTTCGGCGCCCTGCTCACCCCGTCGGTCCTCGCGACGCTGGCCGCGTCCTTCCCGGCCCCGGCCGAGCGCGGCCGGGCGTTCGGGATCTACGGGACGGTGATGGGCAGCTCGTCCGGGCTCGGCGTCGTGCTCGGCGGCGTCCTCACCGACTACCTCGACTGGCGCTGGTGCATGTTCGTGAACGTGCCGATCGCGGTCGCCGCCGGGGCCGGGGTGCTCTACGCGGTCCGCGCGGTGCCGCGCACGCCGGGCGTGAAGGTCGACGCCGTCGGGGCGCTGCTCGCCACCGCGGGACTGATGAGCCTGGTCCTCGGCTTCGCGCGGGCCGAACCGGACGGCTGGGGCGCCGCGACGACCGTCGGACCGCTGGCCGCCGGCGTCGCGCTGCTGGCGGCGTTCGCGTGGGCGCAGACCCGGGTGTCCGGGCCGCTGCTGCCGCCGCGGGTCGTCCTCGACCGGCGGCGCGGCGGCTCGTACCTGGCCGTCCTCGGCCTGTCGGTCGGGATGTTCGCCGCGCTGTTCTTCCTCACCTTCTACCTGCAGAACGTCCTCGGGTACCCGCCGGTGCGGGCGGGCGTCGCGTTCCTGCCGCTCACCGCCGGGCTGATGATCGGCGTCCGGTGCGTGAGCCCCCTGCTCGTCCGCGCGCCGGTGCGGGCGCTGCTGGCCCCGGGCCTGCTGGTGATCGCCGCCGGGCTCGCGCTGCTCGGGACCGTCCGCGTCGACGGCGGCTACTGGACGCACGTGCTGCCGGTGTTCCTGCTGGTGGGCCTCGGCACCGGGTGGGTGCTCGTCACCGCCAACAGCACGGCCACGCTCGGCGCGGGACCCGACACGGCCGTGGCGGGCGCGACCGTCATGACGTCGCAGCAGATCGGCGCGTCCCTCGGCACCGCCCTGCTCAGCACCGTCGCGGGGACGGCCGCCGCGCACTACCTGCGGGCCCATCCGGGCGAGGCGGCGCGCGCGGCGGTGCACGGCTTCGACGTCGCGAGCCTCGGCGCGGCCGGCGCGCTGTGCGCCGTCGCGGCGGTGGTGTTCCTCGTCACCGGCCGGGCGGCCGCCGCCCGGCCGTCATGAGGTCTCCTCCTCCTCTTCCTCGTCGTACTCCTCGTCGTGGACGGCGCCGGACAGGCCGTAGCGCTCCTGGTCGGAGGGGCGCGGGGCCTCCGGCCCGTCCCGGCCGAGCCGCAGCATCCGCGAGATGCGGACGGTGCGGAACTCGCGCCCCGCCGCCGTGAACGCGTGCCCGGTCGCCGCCTCGATCTGCTCGGCGGCCCGGTCCCACTCCGCCAGCTCGGCCGGCTCGGGCGGGTCGCCCTGGAACTCGCGCAGCCGCGGCAGCAGGTCGCCGAAGTAGCGGGCCAGCCGGTGCCGCGTCTCCTCCGGGTCGTCGCCGCCGGTCAGCGGCGCCCACCCGTTCTCCTTGACCTCGACCGCGATGAACGTGGGCGGCAGCAGCACCACGCCCGGATGCGTCCGCACCGCGTGCTGCGCCTCGGTCAGCACCGTCGCCGGGACGGAACCCGGCACCGGCATGAAGCCGACCAGGTTCAGCCTCAGCTGCGCCTCCCACTGGCCGGCCGGCGCCGCCGGCTCCAGCAGGTGGCCGCGGAGCATCCCGTCGCCGCAGGTGCCGGGCGTGTCGGTCGGCCGGGGCGGCTCCATCACCCGGTCGCCGAGCAGCGTGTACTTCTCCACCCGGATGATCCGGTAGCGCCGGTCGCCGATCTCCCACTCGTCCTTCGGGAGCTGGTCGCCCTCCTCGGGGTCGAGCCGGCCCGCCGCCGCGAGCATCGCCCGCGCGACGCCGGGCGGGTGGCCGCCGTCCGCCGCGTCCCGCCGCAGGTCGGCGGCCAGGCCGTAGCGGGCGGCGGACGGGTCGGTCGCGCCGAGGCAGCCGATGCGCCACTCCGCGCCGGTCTGCACCGCGTACCCGAAGTCGGGCGACCCGGCCGGGAGGAGCTTGGGGAAGGCGAGGATCGCGTCGCCGATCTCGCGGTCCCGCACGGCCGCGACGGGATCGAGGGAGGCGACCAGGTTGATGTGGTCGTACCCCTGCATCAACGGGAACGTCATGCCCTCATAGTCGGTTTCCGTGCGGCGGCCCGCAGGCGAATCCGCGGAACCGGACCCCCGCTGACGTGCGACTTCTCCCGATCGGCGGCTTATGTCCGGCAGATGATGCGGCGCCGCGGGGCCCGCACCGCCGCGGCCGGACACGGCTCGCGCGACCGCCGCCGTCCGGGGGAGGCCGCGTCTAGACTGGTGGCCGGATCGACACCGGGGGATGAGGCGATGGTCCCGGATGCCCGCGACACGGCTCGGACCGGCTCGGCTTGGACCGGCACGGCCCTGGCCGACTCGGCGCTGTTCGGTGCACTGGTCACCGAGGTGCCCTTCGGCGTCGCGTTCCTCGACGCCCGGCTGCGCCTGCGCCGGGCCAACGAGGCGCTGCGCGCGCTGCTGCGCGGCGGCGGCGCCGGCGGCCGCAACGGTGTGAACCCCGTCGGGCGGCGGCTCGCCGAGGTGCTGGACGGCGAGTTCGCGGCCGTCCTCGAACCGGCGCTGCGCGGCGTCCTGGACGACGGCCGTCCCGTCACCGGCCTGGAGGTCCGCGCGCCCGCACCCGCCGGCCCCGCGCCCGGCACGCCCGGAGCCGCCGTGCCCGACGCCGCCGCGCCCGACGCCTACGGCGAGCGGGTCTGGGTCTGCGCGTGCCTGCCGGTGCGCGGCCCCGGCGGCGCGATGCTCGGCGCGGCGCTGATCGTCCAGGACGAGACGGTCCGCCGCGCGGTCGAGGACGCCATCACCCGCCGCACCGAGCGGTACCGGTCGCTGGTCGAGGCGACGACCCCGGTGGTGTGGACGACCGCGGCGGACGGCGCCGCCGGCGAGGACGCGCCGCACTGGCGCGCCGTCACCGGCCAGACCCCCGAGGCGTACGCGCGGGGCGGCTGGATCGCCGCCGTGCATCCCGAGGACTACGACCGCGTCGCCGCCGAGTGGCGCGCCTGCATGCGCGACGGGCGCGTCCTGGAGGTCGACTGCCGCGTCCTCACCGCGTCCGGCGGCCGCCGGCACTTCGAGGTGCGGGCCGTCCCGATCCGCCGGGACGGCGCGGTGATCGAGTGGGTGTGCGCCGGGACCGACGTCACCGGCCGCCGCGACGCCGAGGAGATGCGCGGCAGGCTCACCGGCCAGCTCTCGGCCGCCGCGCTGCGCACCGCCCGGCTCCAGCAGGCCACCTCGATGCTCGCCGAGGCGCTGACCGTCGGCGAGGTCGTGCGGGTCATCGTGGAGGTCGGGCAGTCCGCGGTCGGCGTCGACCACTGCACGGTCGCGCTCCTGGACGAGGGCCGGACGCGGCTCACCCCGGTCGCCCCCGCCGACGACCCGTCCGGCGCCGACGCGGACTCCGGGCCGGACGGCTCGGACGCCTGGCCGGACAGCCTCGCCGTCGCGGAGCCGGGCGTGATGTCGGCCGCCGCGCGCGACGGCCGCCCGTTCGTCGCCGAGAACCCCGAGGAGCTGCGCCGGCAGCTGGGCGAGGCCGCCGCGGCGGCGGAGCGGCGGCGCGGCCCCGGCGAGCAGGCGTGGGTGGCGCTGCCGCTGCTGGCGGCGGGCGCGCCCATCGGGGTGCTGCGGTTCGCCTTCACCCGGACCCGGTTCCTCACCGAGGACGAGCAGGTGTTCCTGGAGGCGCTGGCGGGGCAGTGCGCGCTCGCGGTGGAGCGGGCGCTGCTGTTCGAGCGCGAGCACCGCACCGCCGAGCAGCTGCAGCGCAGCCTGCTGCCGGGCGACCTGCCGAGCTCCCCGGAGCTGCGGATGGCCGCGCGCTACGACCCGGTGACCCGGCACGTGCAGGTCGGCGGCGACTGGTACGACGTGTTCAAGCTGCCCGGCGGCCGGCTCGCGGTGGTCGTCGGCGACGTCATGGGCAAGGGCGTGCTGGCCGCCGCGATCATGGGCCGGGTGCGCAACGCGCTGCGCGCGCTCGCGCTCACCGACCCGCGGCCCGCCGCCGTCCTGTCCGGCCTGGACCGGCTGTTCAGCGCCACCGAGGACGCCGAGCAGTTCACCACCGTCGCCTACCTGGTGATCGACCCGTCCACCGGGCAGGGCCTGTACACCAGCGCCGGGCACCCGCCGCCGCTGCTGCTGCCCGCGGGCGCGCCGCCGGGCCTCAGCGACGTCGAGGCGGGCACCCCGCTGGGCTGGCCGAGCCACCGGCAGCAGGCGAGCTTCTCGCTGGCGCCGGGCGACACCGTCGTGCTGTACTCCGACGGGCTGGTGGAGAACCGCAGGCGCGGCGTCGACACCGGGCTCGGCGACCTGGTCGCGGCCGCGGCGGAGCTGCCGCCGGGCGCCGCCGCCGATCCGGGACGGCTCGTCGACCACCTGGTCGCCCGGCTGCTCGCCGGGTACGAGCAGTCCGACGACGTGACGCTGCTCGCGCTGCACGTTCCGGCATCGGGGGAGTAGGGCGGCCCGGCATGCCGGGTACGACCCTGCTGGGGAGGCACCATGGAAATCGAGATGATCGTCGAGATCCCGCGCGGATCACGCAACAAGTACGAGATGGACCACCGGCTCGGGCGCATCCGCCTGGACCGGATGCTGTTCACCTCCACGCAGTACCCGGTGGACTACGGCTACGTGCCCGACACGCTCGCCGAGGACGGCGACCCGCTGGACGCGATGGTCCTGCTGGAGGAGCCCACGTTCCCCGGCTGCCAGGTGTCGGTCCGCAGCGTCGGGGTGTTCTGGATGCACGACGGCGGCCTGCCCGACGCCAAGATCCTCACGGTGCCGGCGCGGGACGTCCGCTACGAGTCGGTCCGCGACCTGAGCGATGTGCCGAACCACTTCCTGGACGAGATCGCGCACTTCTTCGACATCTACAAGAACCTGGAGCCCGGCAAGGACACCGACGTGCGCGGCTGGCAGGACCGCCTCGTCGCCGACCGGGAGATCGGCGACTCCATCGAGCGCGCCGCCGACGCCCACCTCGCCGGATCGCGCTAGCCGGGACGCCGCGACGTGCGGTGCCCGGAGGCCGGGTGTGCGGTGCCCGGTGGCGTCGGTTCCGCGGCGATGTCACGATCCGGGCGGGCGTCCCGTCCTCGGTGGTGAGGGCGGGCGCGCGTGCCCGGCCGTGAAAGGCTGAACGATCATGTCTGATGTCTTCGAGGAGCACCGCAACCTGCTGTTCGCGGTGGCCTACCGGATGCTCGGCACCGCCGCGGACGCGGAGGACGCCGTCCAGGACGCGTGGATCCGCTGGTCCGCCGCCGACCGCTCCGACGTCCAGGACCCCAAGGCCTACCTCGTCCGGATCACCACGAACGTGGCGCTGGACCGGCTGCGGTCGGCGCGCGCGCAGCGCGAGACCTATGTCGGCCCGTGGCTGCCCGAGCCGATGCTGACCTCCCCGGACGTCGCGGCGGAGGGCGCCGAGCTGTCGGAGTCGGTGTCGATGGCGATGCTGGTCGTGCTGGAGACCCTCAGCCCGCTGGAACGCGCCGTGTTCGTGCTGAAGGAGGTGTTCGGCTACCCGTACGCGGAGATCGCGCGGGCGCTGGACCGCACGGAGACGTCGGTGCGGCAGCTCGGCACCCGGGCGCGCAAGCACGTCGAGGCGCGCCGTCCCCGGTTCGAGGCGGGCGGCGCCGAGCGGCGCGCCGCGACGGAGCGGTTCCTCGACGCGGTCGTCGGCGGGGACATCAACCGGCTCATGGAGACCCTCGCCCCGGACGTGACGCTGTGGACCGACGGCGGCGGCAAGGTCCAGGCGCCGCGGAAGATCGTGCACGGCGCGGACCTCATCGCCCGGTTCTTCGCGAACATCGCCACCCGCCCCTACGAGGGCGTCGCCCCCGAGGACTGGCGGCTGCGGCAGGTCGAGATCAACGGCGGGCCGGCCGTGGTCGTCGACGGCCCGGACGGGCCGATCAGCGTGATCAGCGCCACCGTCGGCGACGACGGGCGCGTCCGGGACATCCAGCTGGTGGCGAATCCGGACAAGCTCCGCGCGATCGCGGAGGGCCGCACGCTGCCGATGTGACGGGGACCCGCCGGCGGCTACTCGTCGACCCTGCGGCGCCTGCCGCCGAACATCCTCGGCGGCGGGCCCGCGGTGGTCGCCGGCGTCGGCACCGGACGCACCGTCGCGTACGCCTCCGGGTCCGGGTCGTCGACCGCGTCCACCGGGGTCAGCCGGACGATCCACGACTCGGCCGCCCAGGTCTCCGCCTGCCCCTCGTGGGTGCGGGCGTTCAGCCGCTCCTTGACCAGCAGCGGCACGACCTCGTCCCACAGCTCGCCGCCGGGCTCGACCCGCTCGCAGCCGGCGGTGAACGCGACCAGCCGGCCGCCCTTGTCCTTGCTGCGCAGGATCACCGTGACCCGCTCGGCGTCCGGCAGGCCCGGCAGCGGCTGTTCGCCCTCGCCGCCGGTCAGCACGTACGCCGACCCGTCGTGCCACACGTGCCACGCGGCGCGCGGCTGCGGCAGGCCGGGCAGGTCGAGCCAGAGCAGCCCCGACCTCTTCGCCGCCTCTTCGACCAGCGCGCGGTTCAGCTCACCCACGCGGAAAGCGTCTCATACGCGCTGGATAGCATCCGCCTCATGCGGTCTCGACGTACCACCCTCGCGGTCCCCGGCAGCAATCCCCGCTTCATCGAGAAGGCGCAGGGGCTCCCCGCCGACGAGATCTTCCTCGACCTGGAGGACGCGGTCGCGCCGTCCGCCAAGGAGGGCGCGCGCAAGACCGTCGTGGCCGCGCTCAACGACGGCGATTGGACGGGCAAGACCCGCGTGGTGCGGATCAACGACCTGGAGACCCACTGGGCGTACCGGGACGTGATCGAGGTCGTCGAGGGCGCGGGCGCGAACCTCGACGCGATCATGCTGCCGAAGGCGTCGGACGCCTCGCACGTGCGCTGGCTCGACCGGCTCCTCACCCAGATCGAGCGGGCGATGGGGTTCGAGGCGGGCCGCATCGGCATCGAGGCGCAGATCGAGGACGCCAAGGGCATGGTGAACATCGACGAGATCGCCGCGTCGTCGCCGCGGCTGGAGGCGCTGGTGTTCGGCCCCGGCGACCTGATGGCCTCGATCAACATGAGGACGCTGGTGGTGGGGGAGCAGCCGCCCGGGTACACCGAGGGCGACGCCTACCACTACATCCTGATGCGGATCCTCATGGCCGCGCGCGCCAACGACCTGCAGGCCATCGACGGGCCGTACTTCAACGTCCGGGACGTCGACGCGTTCACCCGGGTCGCGAAGCGCTCGGCCGCGCTCGGGTTCGACGGCAAGTGGGTGCTGCACCCGGCGCAGATCGACGCGGGGAACGCGGTGTTCTCCCCGTCGCAGGAGGACTACGACCACGCCGAGCTGATCCTGGACGCCTACGAGCACTACGTCACCGTGGAGGGGCGCGGCGCCGCCACGCTCGGGGACGAGATGATCGACGAGGCGTCCCGGAAGATGGCGCTCGTCGTCGCGGCGAAGGGGCGCGCCGCCGGGATGGCCCGGACCAAGCGCTTCGACGCCCCGGCGACCTGACGGGACGTACCATTCGTCCCACATGGGAGAACCGTCGCGGGGAGAGGACCAGGTGCCGATGGCAGGGGACGAGAACGGCTGGGCCCCGCTCGATCCCGGTATGTCGGACGGGTCCGAGGGGGCGCCGGAGCCGCAGGCCCCCGCGCCCGCGCCGCCCGCGCCCGCGCCGCCCGTGATCGGCCCGCCTGTGCCGCCCGGCCCGGCCGGCTCGCCCGGCCCGACCTCGGATGGGCTGCCCGCGCCGACCGGCTGGACATGGCCCGCCGGCCAGGGCGCCCAACCCCAGTCGACGGCCCAGCCCTATCCGGGCCAGTACGGCGCCGGCCCGTACCCACCGGCGTACGGCGCGCCCTACGGCCCCTACGCCGCGCAGGGGTTCACCGGGTACGGGCCGCCGCGTCCGAAGGGGCCGTGGACGGCCGCGCCGCCGCCCGGCACCCCGTTCCACCGGATGGCGCGGACGCCGCTGCACCGCTGGTGGCGGCCGCTCGTGGGCAGTGCGGTGATCATCGTCGCGGGCATGGCGCTGGCGATCGGCATGATGATCATCGGGATCGTGGTGCGGGTCATCGCGACCGGCGACGCACCCGACGCCACCGGGAGCGGCGCCGACACGATCTTCGGGAACCCGACCGCCGACCTGGCGTTCAACCTGGCCGTCATCGCGGTCTTCCTGCCGATGGCGCTGCTGGCCGCGTGGCTCGTGCAGCGTCGCAGGCCCGGCACCCTCGCGTCCGTCGCGGGCCGGGTGCGCTGGCGCTGGCTGCTCACCTGCTGCGGCCTCGCCGTCGGGTTCTGCGTGCTGTCGTACGCGTCGTCGATCGTCGCGAGCGCGTTCCTCCCGGACGACTCGTCCGGCGGCGAGCACTGGGTCGGCTGGGGCCGGTTCGCGCCCGCCGCCCTCGTGATCGTCCTGCTGGTGCCGCTCCAGTCGTCGGCGGAGGAGGTCGTCTTCCGCGGCTGGCTGCTGCAGGCCGTGGGCGCCTGCACGCTGGAGACCCGCACCGGGCGGGTCGGGCGCGCGTTCAGCGCCGTGTTCCGCACCCCGTGGCCCGGGATCGTCATCGGGTCGGCCGCGTTCACGTCCCTGCACGGCTACACCGGCTGGGGCATCCTCGACATCTTCGTGTTCGGCGCGGTCGCGGCCTGGCTCGCGACGCGGACGGGCGGGCTGGAGTCCGGCATCGCCCTGCACGTGTTCAACAACCTGCTGGCGTTCCTCGGCCCGGCCGCCGTCGGGAAGCTCGACATCGACCAGGGCTCCGTGCCGTGGCAGGCCGTCGCCGCCGACGTCGCGCCGATGCTGCTGTACGCGGCGGTCGTCGTCTGGCTGGCGCGCCGCAAGAGGATCCAGACCGTCACGGCGGGCGCGGCCGAAGACCCGGGGCCCGGCGCGGTCCCGCAGGACGCCGAGCCCGCGTTCGTCTCACGGCCCCAGTAGGCCCCACGACTCCAGGGCCTCGACCAGGCCGTCCGTCAGCGGCAGCTCCCGCAGCTCCGCCGCGGTGACCCAGCGAGCGTCGGCGGCGTCGTCCCCGGCACGCAGGACGCCGCCCACCGCCCGGGCCTCGTAGTCGTGGATCTCGTAGACAACGCCTCCGGGGCCGGGACGGTCCACCGACCCGGCGAGCGCGCCCGCCACCACGTCCAGGCCCGTCTCCTCCTTCAGCTCCCGGACCACCGCGGCGGCGTCGTCCTCGCCCGGCTCGACCCGCCCGCCGGGCACCGACCACAGGCCGGCGCCCGGCGGCCGGCCGCGCCTCACCAGCAACAGCCGCCCGCTCGCGTCCCTCACGATCCCCCCGACGCAGCGCACCCTCATGTCACCATTTTGACGCGCCTTGCCCGGTCCGCTACCTCGGGGAACTTGACGGCGGCGGGAATCGGCGCGCAGGGTGGGTAGTCATGAGGTCGGAGCCCACATGCCCGCGATGCGCGGGCCCGGTGAGCGCGCCGGGCCTCTGGTCGAGCGACTGGAGCTGCGGCGTGCACGGCGCCGTACTACCCCGCCAGCCGTCCAAGCGCCCCGGCCCGGACGGGCTGGCGGCCGTGCTCCAGGACGCCAGGGTCCCGGTCTGGACGCCCTGGCCCCTTCCGCCGGCCTGGCTCGTCACCGGCTTCTGCGCGGTGGGCGACGAGCGTTCGGGCGCCCGGGCGACGGCCGTCGCGCTGTCCGGGCCGGGCCTGCTCAGCGGCCCGGCCGACCTGGTGCTGATCGCCGAGGAGCCCGGCATCGGGCTCGGCGGCCACTACGCCGGGCTGGACGGCGGCGACCCCGGCCCGGGGTTCGACGGCAGCCCGCCCGACGCCAAGATCGACATCAGCGGGCCCGCCGCGACCTGCGGCCACTCGGTGCCGATGTGGGCCGTCGGCACCCGGCCCGACCGGGCCGTCTACGTCGGCGAGGCGATGGGCGACTGGCTGTGGGCGGTGCTGTGGCCCGCCGAGGCCGGCGTGCTGATGCTGGAGCGCCAGAACCTCCTCGACCTGCGCGAACCCGGCATGGACCTGGACCTTCCCTACGGCGCCTACAGCCCCCGGCTCGACGAGTAGGCGGACGGCCGCCCGCCCGCCGGGCCGGCGGCTGTTAGAAAGGGCGCATGCGCATCGACCTGCACAGCCACAGCGACGTCTCCGACGGGACGCGCCCGCCGTCCGAGGTCGTCCGGCGGGCCCGCGCGAACGGCGTGGACGTCGTCGCGCTGACCGACCACGACACGGTCGCCGGCTGGAACGAGGCCGCCGCCGCTCTGCCGGACGGGCTGACGCTCGTCCCCGGCGTCGAGCTGTCGTGCAAGCACGACGGGCGCAGCCTGCACCTGCTCGGGTACCTGTTCGACCCGTCCGAGCCCGCCCTCGCCGCCGAGCTGGCCCGGATCCGCGACGACCGCGTCATCAGGGCGCGGACGATGGTGGAGCGGCTGCGGGAGCTGGGCGCGGACGTGACCTGGGAGCGGGTCCGCGCGCTGGCGCGCGGCGAGGCGGTCGGCCGCCCGCACATCGCGCGCGCCATGGTCGAGGCGGGCGTCGTCGCGTCCCCGGACGAGGCGTTCACCCGCGACTGGATCGCCGAGGGCGGCCGCGCGCACGCCGACCGGTACGCGCTCGACCCGGCGCGGGCGATCCGGCTGGTCGGGGCGGCCGGCGGGGTGTGCGTGCTCGCCCATCCGCGGACCCGGCGCGGCGGCTACGTCTTCTCCGACGAGGTGATCGCGGGCCTCGCCGCCGCCGGCCTCGCCGGGATCGAGGTCGACCACCCCGACCAGGACGCGGGGGAGCGCGCCGCGCTGCGCGGCCTCGCCCGCGACCTCGGCCTGGCCGCCACCGGCTCCAGCGACGACCACGGTGCCCTGACCGGTGACCGCCTCGGCGCGGAGACCACCGCCCCGGACGCCTACGCCGCCCTCGTCGCCGCGTCCACCGGCTCGGCGCCCGTCTCTTCGCCCGTCTCCGCGGGCGCTGACGCGGTGTCTTCGGGCACTGGAGCGGTGCCGCCCGGAACCGCCCCGGAAGCACGGTAGGGTGCCAGCGTGGACGCGCGCATCGAACAGGTGACGACGTCGGGGAAGCTCACCCTCGACGACACCGAGTACGACGTCGAGAACAACACCTACATCGTCGGCGACGACGACGAGGTCATCGTGATCGACCCGGCCTTCGACGCCGAGGCCATCCTCAAGGAGGTCGGCGAACGCGAGGTCATGGCCGTCCTGCTCACCGACGGCAACGAGCACCGCCTCGAGGTGGTGCTGGAGGTGGCCGCCGCCGGCGAGGAGGACGAGGAGAACTGGGCCCCGATCGCGCTGCACCGCGGCGACCGGGTGCTGTGGCGGGACTACTTCGGCCGCCTCGCCCGCGAGGAGAAGGACGAGGACGACGCCAAGGCGCTGCGCTCCCTCGAACCGGACATCTGGCTGGAGGACGGCGGCATCTTCGAGATCGCCGACTCCCAGCTGGAGGTGCTGCACACCCCCGGCCACACGCCCGGCAGCGTCAGCGTGATCAGCGAGCAGCTCGGCGTGCTGTTCTCCGGCGACACCCTGCACCGCGGCCGCCCCGGCTCGATCGGCGGCGTGTACGACGAGCTCGGCAAGCAGCTGAACTCGATCGGCGCGCTGCTCACCCCGCTGCCGAAGGACCTGCGGATCCTGCCCGGCCAGGGCGAGGAGACGACGGTCGGCGACGAGGACGCCCGCTGGGAGACCTGGGGTTCGCTCGCCCGCGAGCAGGACGACGACTGATCCGGTGGCCGGGGCCGAGCAGCTGGGCTTCGACGGCATGCCCCAGCGGCTGTACGCGTGCACGCCGTCCCGGCTGAACACCTGGCTGGACTGCCCCCGCCGGTACCGGATGACCTACCTGGACCGTCCGATGCCGCCGAAGGGCCCGCCGTGGGCGCACAACAGCGTCGGCGCGGCCGTGCACAACGCGCTCGCCGGCTGGTGGCGGCTGCCGCCCGCCGAGCGGACCCCGGAGGCCGCCGGCACCCTGCTGGCGCGCGGCTGGCTGACCGACGGGTTCCGGGACGAGGCGCAGTCCGCGCGGTGGCGCGAGCGCGCCCGCGAGATGACCGAGCGGTACGCGGCGGGCCTCGACCCGGCGGACGAGCCGGTCGGCGTCGAGCGCACCGTCGCGGCCCGCACCGACCGCATCGCCGTGTCCGGCCGCATCGACCGGCTCGACGCCCGCGGCTCGGAGCTCGTCGTCGTCGACTACAAGACGGGCCGGCACGTGCAGACCGCCGACGACGCGCGCGGCTCGCTCGCGCTGGCGATCTACGCGGTCGCCGCGTCCCGCGTGCTGCGCCGCCCGTGCCACCGCGTCGAGCTGCACCACCTGCCGTCCGGCGAGGTCGCGGTCTGGGAGCACACCGACGAGTCGCTGCAGCGGCACATCAGGCGGGCCGAGCAGATCGCGGCGGAGGCGTCCGCCGCCGACGACGCGTACCGGGCGCGCGTCCCCGCCCCGCGTCGCGGCGAGAACGCCCGGACCCGCGTCGGCGCGCAGAGCCGCGACACCGGGCCGGGCCGCGACGCGCCGCCGGTCGACCACGCACCGTTCGACGAGCAGTTCCCGCCGCGTCCCGGTCGGCTGTGCTCGTGGTGCGACTTCGCCCGCCACTGCCCCGAAGGCCGCGAGGCCGCCCCTCGCAAGGAGCCGTGGGCGGCCCTCGGCGAAGACGCCTGATCAGGCGGCGGTCAGGGCCTTCCGGGACTTCCAGCGGCGCGGGTCGCGGAGGCCGTAGAGTCCGCGGCTGACGTCGTAGCCCTCGGCGGCGAGGTTCTGCCGGGCGCGTTCGAGCATCTCGCGGGTGGGCTTGGCGAACGCGTAGTCGTGCAGCTTCTCCGGCACCGAGTTCATCGCGAGGCGGAACGAGCGGAGCGCGGCGGTGACGGCGGGCTGCGGGACCTCGGGAAGCGCCCCGTACATCTTGCGGGCCCAGTCGGGCAGCGAGTAGTAGCAGAGCGCGCCGAAGGGGAAGTAGCCCGGCTTTCCAGGGGCGAGGAACTTCAGGTTCTCCGGCATCGTGGGCCACATCAGGAACCTGACGGTGGCCGCCGCCTCCTCGGTGACGCGCAGGTGCGGGCGCATGCTCGCGAGGTACTGCTCCATCTCCGCGACGCTGCCGGGGACGTCCTCGGCGTGCAGCCCGACGTAGGCGGCGGTGCTGCGCTGCTCGTCCAGGTACCGGTCGGCCATGGCGTCGGTGAGCAGGAGACCGGCGCGGCGGGCGACCTGGAGGTAGGAGTAGACCTCGGCGCAGTGCACCCAGAGCAGCAGCTCGGGCTGGTCGAGGCGCTCCTTCTTCCCGGTGTCGTGGTTGAGGATCCGCAGGCTGCGGTGGATGTCGCGGACCTTCCGGGCCAGCGCGTCGATCTCCTCGCGGGTGCCGAACGTGGCGACGCCGACGAAGTCGGCGGTGCGCTGGAGCCGGCCGAAGGGGTCCTCCTGGAAGTTGGAGTTCTGCCAGACGCCCCACATGGCCATGGGGTGCAGGGCCTGCAGCATGAGGCTGCGCACCCCGCCGACCCACATGGACCGGTCGATGTGGACCCGCCAGGTCACGCTCTCGGGGGGCTGGACGGTCGCGGACATTCCCACCTCACCAGACGTCGTGCGACAAACCGATGTAAGTGTCTCATTACCCGGCCATGGCCGCGACACCGGCCCCGGTGTCGCGTCCCGTTCGAGGTGACGCGGTCGAGTGTCGCCGGATCCCGGTCGAGATATGCATAAAGGCTCTATATAAAGCTGCTATGCTTCACCCATGAGTCGCCAAGGCGCCGCGCACGACGCTTCCGATGCCATCGGGTCGGCCCTCTACGACCTGGCCACCAGGGCCGTGAGACGCCTTCCCCGCGACATGAGCCTGACGTCCGCCGCCACCCTGGCCACCCTGGACAAGACCGGCCCGCGACGGATCACCGATCTGGCGGCGGCCGAGGGCGTCACCCAGCCCGCGATGACCGTCGTGGTCCGGGTGATGGAGAAGTCCGGGCTGGTCGAGCGGACGGGCGATCCGTCCGACAAGCGGGTGACGCTGGTGCGCCTGACCGAGGCCGGCGCGTCGTACGTCCGGACACGGCGCCAGGCGGGCGTCGACGCGTACGCGCGGCTGATCGACGAACTCACCGGTGACGAGGCCGAGGCCCTGGCGGCGGCCCTCCCGGCGCTGCTGCATCTGGCGGAGCTCGAAAGCCACGCCCGAGAGGAGTCGGACCGGTGACCGCGGCCCAGGGTCACGACCGGCCCATGAGCACAGCCCCGGCGCGTTCCGAGGCGCGTCTGCTGGTCCCCGCCCTGATGTTCATCGCCCTGGTCGTGGCGGCGGTCGGCAGCCTCGGGACGCCGCTCATCACCAGCGTGGCGACCACGTTCCACGTCTCCCTCGACAGCGCGCAGTGGACGCTGACCATCGCCCTGCTCAGCGGCGCCGTCGCCACGCCCGTCCTCGGCCGGCTCGGCGCCGGTCCGCACCGGCGGGCCACGATCCTCGCCACGCTGGCGATCGTCGTCGTCGGCAGCGCGCTCACCGTGCTGCCGCTGCCGTTCGCCTGCCTGCTCGCCGGCAGAGCGGCCCAAGGCACCGGACTCGGCCTCACGGCGCTGATGATGGGCGTGGCCCGCGACCATCTCCCCGAGCGGCGCGGCGCGGCCACGATCGCCCTGATCTCGGTGGTCTCCATCATCGGGGCCGGCGTCGGCTACCCGCTGGCCGCGCTGCTCGCCGAGTTCGGCGGACTGCGGGCCGCCTACGGCCTCGGCCTGCTCGTCACCGCCGTCGCGTTCCTGACCGCTTGGCGCTCCGTGCCCGCGGCTCCCGAAGGCCGCTCCGCTCACGTGAACGTGGCCGGTGCGCTCGTCCTGGCGGGTGGACTGCTCCTCGTCCTGTTCCTCGCCGGCGAGAGCAGCCTGTGGAGCCGGCACCTCGCCGTGGCGGTGACCCTCGCCGTCGCCGCCGTGCTCCTGCTGTGCGCCTGGACCGCCTCCGAGCTGCGCAGCACGACGCCTCTGGTCGACGTCCGGGCGGTGCGGCACCCGGCGGTCGCCGGGGCGAACATCGCCATGTTCGTCGGCGGGAGCGGCATGTACCTCCTGCTCACGCTCATCACCCGCTACGCCCAGACGCCGCACGGCGCCGGCTACGGGTTCGGGCTGAGCACCTTCGTGGCGGGGCTCGTCCTCATCCCCTTCTCCGTGCTGGGGTTCGTCGCCGGCAAGCTCACGCCCCGGGTCCGCGAACGGATCGACGGCCCCCTGCTGCTGGCCGGCAGCGCCGCCATCGTCGGCGGCGGGTTCGTCCTGTTCGCGGCGGCCCGGTCCAATCTGGCCGAACTGCTCGTGGCCATGGGCGTGCTGGGGTTCGGCGTCGGCAGCTTCTCGGCCGCCATGCCCGGCGTCATCCTGGCCGTCACGCCCAAGAGCGAGACGTCGAGCGCCATGAGCTTCAACTACGTCGTCCGCAGCGTCGGGTACTCCCTGGGCAGCGCGATCGGCGGTCTGGTCCTGGCCGCCGGCACCGGCACCGGCCGCGTCTTCCCGAACGACGGCGCCTACACCACCGCCGCGCTGGTCGGCGTCGCCGCGATGGCGATCACGACGATGACCAGCCTCGTCCTCGCCCGCCGACGCTCAGCCGAGACGGATCCGATCGCGGACCCGGCCGGTTGACCGAAGCCGTCCGAACACAGGAGGTCACCGTGGCCAAGGGCTACTGGGTCAGCGTCTACCGCACCATCGCCGACCCCGAGAAGCTCGCCGCCTACAACAAACTGGCCGGTCCGGCCGTCAGGGCCGCGGGCGGGCGGGTGCTCGCCCGCGACGGCCGGGTCGTCGCGCACGACGCCGGAATCGCCGAGCGCACCATCCTGATCGAGTTCGACAGCTTCGAACAGGCGGTCGCCGCGCGCGCGAGCGCGGCCTACCAGGAGGCGCTGGCCGCACTCGCCGACGGCGTCGAGCGCGACTTCCGCATCATCGAAGGTCTCGACTGACGACCGATGCCGCGCCGGGGTCCACGGGACGCGACACCCGGCGCGGTCCCGGTACCGGTCCGTTCGAGCGCCGGGTCTTCTTGGTCAGCCCTTGATCTGCGTCCAGGCCTGCGTCCAGCGCGCGTAGTCGACGCAGTCGTTGCCGCGGTCGTCCCCGCAGTCCTTCACCGGCGTGCGCCAGAACGCCAGCCGCTTGTAGAAGGCGGGATCGCCGACGTGGTACGTGGAGCAGAAGCCCTTCGCGGTGTACGCGCACGCCTTCGGGTTGGCCGGCGCCTCACCGAAGTACTGCGCGACCTGCGCCTGCACCCTCGGCTTGATGATCCAGTTCATCCACTTGTACATGCACGCGGGATGCTGCGCCTTCGACGAGATCATCCACGTGTCGGACCAGCCGGTGGCGCCCTCCGTCGGGATCGTGGTCGCGACCGGTGACCGCTGGTCCATCGCCAGGTTCGCGGTCACCTGCCACGCGGTGCCCGCGTAGTTGTCGGCGCTCTTGAACGACTGGAGCTCGTCGAGGTAGTTCGCCCAGTACTGGTTCACGTTCGGCCGCTGCTGCTTCAGCAGGTCGATCGCCGCGCCGAACTGCTTCTCGTCCAGCTCGTACACGTTCTTGATCTTCAGGTCCGGGCGGTGCGCCTTCAGGTACAGCGCGGCGTCGGCGATGTAGATGGGGGAGTCGTAGGCGACGACGTGCCCCGACGCCGGGGAGTCCTTCCTCCACACGACGTCCCAGGACGTGGGGCGCTGCGCCAGCTTGTCCGTCCGGTACATCAGCATGTTGGCGCCGTAGCCGTGCGGGACGCCGTACATCCGCCCGTCCACCGAGTTGTACGGCTGGTTCTTCAGGAACCCGGCGATGTCGCCGTACCCGCTGAGCAGCCGCGTGTTGACCGGCGCGACCGTCCCGCCGTAGACGAGCCGCAGCGACGCGTCGCCGGACGCGGACACGCCGTCGTACTTGCCCGTCTGCATCAGCGCGACCATCGAGTCGGACGTGTCGGCCACCTTCGCCTCGACGCGGCATCCGGTCGCCTTGGTGAACGGGGTGACCCAGTCGACCTTCGGGTCGTTCGACCCGTTCTCGGCGTAGCCCGCCCAGACGACCAGGTCGAGCCGGCCCTCCGAGGCGCCGATCTCCTGCTGCGTCGGGATGTCCGGCGGTGGTGCCGCGCCGGTCGAGCCGCCGCCGCACCCGGCGGTCAGGGCGGCCACCACGAGCGCGGCCGCCGCGAGCGGGCGCCGCACCCGGTGCGCGTGGTTCGGGGTGTTCGCCATCACGCTGAGAGATCGTAGGGCTATTTTTGGTCACGTGCGCACACAAAATGTGATGATCTGGAAACTGTCGACACACGGCGCGGGATCGCCCTAGGCTTCCGTCCGTTCCGCGGCGACCTCCCCGGTTCCGCTCGAACCTTGTGGGTTCCGCCCGGACCTTGTCGGCCCCCACCTGCCCCCACGAGCGAAAGTCGTCACCGAAGTGCCAAAACGAGGCCGCTCCTCGGACCCCGCCGCCGGCCACCGTCGGGTCCCCAAGGCGTCGCGGTTCCGGTCCATCCGGTTCAAGGTCGTCCTGATGGTGACCGTCTCGGTCGTCTCGCTCGGCGTGCTCTGGGCCTTCGCCGCGAGCATCGCGCTCGGCCAGGGCCTCAACCTCCGGCACGTCGAGACCGTCCAGGACCACTTCGGCTACCCGTCCGGCGCGCTCGGCAGCGCCCTGCAGAACGAGCGCCGGCTGTCGATGGTGTACCTCGGCAGCCGCACCGACGGAGACCGCGCCGCGATGGAGTCGGGGCGGCTCGTCACCGACCGGCAGGCCGAGCTGTTCCGCCGCCTCGTCCAGGACCCCGGCGCCCGCGGCGCCGCGCCCGCGCAGGCCCGCCGGCTCGCCGACCGGATCGGCGGCGAGCTCGCCGCGCTCGGCACCGGGCGGCGCGCCATCGACGCCGGCGCCACCGGCCGCGCCAAGGCGTTCGCCGACTACACCGCCCTGCTGTCGGACGTCGGGTCGCTGCAGGGCTCCCTCGCCACCCTCGACAACTCCGAGGTCGCCAAGGACGCCCGCAACGAGGCGTCGCTGTCGCGGGCCCGCGAGACCCTCGCCGAGGAGGACGCCGTCCTCGCCGGCGCGCTCGCCGCCGGGCGGATGACGCCCGCCGAGCACGCCCAGTTCGTCAAGCTCGTCGGCACCCAGCGCGCCCTGTACGGGTTCGCCTCGTCCGAGCTGCGCGCCGACGACCAGTCCTACTACCAGCGCGTCACCGGCATGCCGGAGTACGCCCGGCTCCGCGCGCTGGAGGACCGGTTCGTCGCGTCCCGCACGCTCGTCCGGCCGTCCACCGACTCCGGGACGCTGTGGAAGACCACCGCCGACTCCAACCTCACCCGGCTGCGCGGCCTGGAGCTGTCGGTGGCCGCGGGCGCCGAGCAGCGCGCCAAGCCGATCTCCGACGGCATCATCACCCGGGTCGTGCTGGCCGGCGTCCTCGGCCTCCTCGCCGTCGTCGCGTCCCTGGTCATCGCGGTGTGGGTGGCGCGGTCCGTGATCCGCGAGCTGGCCCGGCTGCGCCGCGAGGCCATCGACCTCGCCGACGTCCGGCTGCCCGGCGTGATCCGCCGGCTGCGCCGCGGCGAGGAGGTCGACGTGGCCGCCGAGGCGCCGCCGCTGGCGTTCGGCACCCGCGAGATCGACCAGGTCGGCGAGGCGTTCAACGCCGCCCGCCGCACCGCCATCCAGGGCGCGGTCGAGGAGGCGACGCTGCGCCGCAACGTCAGCGACGTCTTCGTCAACCTCGCCCGCCGCAGCCAGACGCTGCTGCACCGCCAGCTCAAGCTGCTCGACTCGATGGAGCGGCGCATCGAGGTCCCCGACGACCTGGAGGACCTGTTCCGGGTCGACCACCTCGCCACCCGCATGCGCCGGCACGCGGAGGGCCTCATCATCCTGTCCGGGCAGGCGCCCGGCCGCGGCTGGCGCAGCCCCGTCGCGATCGTCGACGTCGCCCGCGCCGCCGCGTCCGAGGTCGAGGACTACACCCGCGTCAACGTCGCGCCGATGACCCGCGCCGCGATCGTCGGGCCCGCCGTCGCCGACGTCATCCACCTGCTCGCCGAGCTGATCGAGAACGCGACCGCGTTCTCGCCGCCGCACACCACCGTGCAGGTGCACGGGCAGGCCGTCTCGCACGGCTTCACCCTGGAGGTCGAGGACCGCGGGCTCAGCATGGACGAGCCGAGCCTCGCCGCGGCCAACGAGCGGCTCGCCAGCGGCGGCGAGTTCGACCTGTCCGACGCCTCGCAGCTCGGCCTGTTCGTCGTCGGCCGGCTCGCCCGCCGGCACGGCGTCAAGGTCACCCTGCGGACCTCCCCGTACGGCGGCATGACCGCGATCGTGCTGCTGCCCGAGGACCTCGTCGTCCGCGCCGACGCCGAGGCGCTGGAGGCGCCGCCCGCGCTCACCACCCGCCGCGCCGAGGACGCCCTCGTCCCGGTCGGTGCCGTCGTCGGCCGCCGTCCGGACGGCCCCGACGACGACGGGCCCGGCGGCGCCGTGCTGCGCCTCCCGGCCGGACGGCACGCCGCGGCGCCGCGCCCGGAACCCGCCGAGGCCCGTCCCGCGGAGCCGCTCGCCCGCCCGCCGCGGTTCGGCGACGACCCGCTCGGCCCGCTCGCCGAAGACCCCTTCGGCGACGACCCGCTCGGCGCGGGCCCGGGCGGCGGCGCGGCGGGCCGCTCCACCGGGTTCGGCGACCGCGCCGGCGGCCCGCCCACCGGCCCGATCGGCCTGCCCTCCGACGGTCCGCCCACGGGCCCGGTCGGCCTGCCCTCCGACGGTCCGGCCACCGGCCCGATCGGGGTCCCGGCCGGCCCGGCCCCCGGCGGCGCCGCGACCGGCCCGATCGGATGGGGCCCGAGCGACGCGTCCGGCGAGACCGGCGACGGGTCCGGACCGGGGGAGGCGTCCGAGGCGACCGGTCCGCGGCCGGTGTTCGCCGAGCCCGTGCAGGGGCCGCTGCCCGAGCAGCGCCGGTCGCCGTCCGCGTGGGGCGAGCCGCCCGCGCGCCGCGACGACGAGCGGCCCGCCGCGCAGCGGACGCCGCGCTCCCCGCGGGAGGTCCGCCGCCGTCCCCCGGGCGCCGCGCGCGGCGACCGGCCGGCGTTGCCGAAGCGCGTCCGGCAGGAGAACATGGCCGCTCAGCTGCGCGAGGAGCAGGGCGCCCGGCCCGCCCCCGAGCCCGCGCCGCGCGCCGGCCGCACCCCCGAGGAGCTGCGCTCGATGATGTCGTCCATCCAGCAGGGCACCCGGCGCGGGCGCGCCGAGGCCCTCGATACCGAGGACTCGTGAGCCCGCATGAGCGGTCCTGGGAGCGAATGGCTCGATGACGAGGCCGGGCCGATCGTCCGGTCGTACGCGCTCACCCGCGGGCGCGCCAGGCCCGCCACGGCCGAGGCGTTCGACATGATCACGATCGTCGCGACCGCGGCCCGGCCGCGCTCCGGGTCGCCCGGCATCGGCCCCGAGCACCTGGACATCCTGGAGATGTGCCTGCAGCCGCAGCCCGTCGCCGAGATCGCCGCCCGGATCCGGCTGCCGCTCGTGGTCGTCCGGGTGCTGCTCGGCGACCTGCTGCACCACCGGCTCATCACCGTCACCCGCCCGCAACAACAGGAGAGCACGCTCTCCAAGGAACGCCTGCTCAGGGAAGTGCTGCATGGTCTCCAAGCCCTCTGAAGCCGCGGGTCCGGCGCCCGCCGCGCCCATCGCGGTGAAGATCCTCGTCGCCGGCGGTTTCGGGGTCGGCAAGACGACGCTCGTCGGCGCCGTCAGCGAGATCCGGCCGCTGCAGACCGAGGAACTGCTCACCGACCGGGGCATCGGCGTCGACGACACCGAGGGCGTCGAGCAGAAGACGACCACGACCGTCGCGATGGACTTCGGCCGCATCACCATCCGCGACGGCCTCGTCCTCTACCTGTTCGGCACCCCCGGCCAGGACCGCTTCTGGTTCATGTGGGACGAGCTGTCGTACGGGGCGCTCGGCGCGGTCGTGCTCGCCGACACCCGCCGCCTCGCCGACTGCTTCCCCGCCGTCGACTACTTCGAGAACCGCGGGCTCCCGTTCGTCATCGCCGTCAACATGTTCGACGACGGCTACGACTACACCGAGGACGAGATCCGCGAGGCGCTCGACCTCGGCGACGCCACCCCGATCGTGCTGTGCGACGTCCGCGAGCGCGCATCCGGCAAGGAGGTGCTGACCACGCTGGTGAAGCACCTGCTGGCGGTGCACGCGGCGGAGACGGCGAACGCCGGGGCCCTGTAGGCTGCGGGCGATGCACCGGACACGCGCGCGGCTCTCCGACGGCCGCGAACTCGTCTACTACGACGAGTCCCCCGGTCGGGTCCCCGTTCCCGACCCCCGCGGCCTGCCGCCGGTCGAGCCGGTGTGCGAGGTCCGCCGCGACCCGCTGACCGGCGACCACGTCACGGTCACCGCGCACCGCAACACGCGCACGTTCCTGCCGCCGCCCGACCAGTGCCCGCTGTGCCCCGGCGGTCCCGCCTCGGAGATCCCCGACGACTCCTACGACGTCGCCGTCTTCGAGAACCGGTTCCCCTCGTTCGACACCCGGACCCCGGCGGTGCCGCCCGCGGTCGACGGCGCGGAGGTGTTCGCCCGGTTCGCCGGCGCGGGGCGCTGCGAGGTCGTCTGCTTCACCGACGACCACGACGCCGCGATGACGGACCTGCCCGTGTCCCGCGTCCGGACGGTCATCGACGCGTGGGCCGACCGCACCGCCGAGCTGTCGGAGATCCCGACCGTCCGGCAGGTGTTCGCCTTCGAGAACCGCGGCGTCGAGATCGGCGTGACGCTGCACCACCCGCACGGGCAGATCTACGCGTACCCGTTCGTCACCCCGCGGACCGAGCGCGTGCTCGCCATGGCGTCCCGGCACCCCGGCCTGTTCGACGACGTGCTGAAGGCCGAGCGGGCGGGGACCCGGGTGGTGCTGTCGGGCGAGCACTGGACGGCGTACGTCCCGGCTGCGGCGCGCTGGCCGGTCGAGGTCCACCTGATGCCGCACCGGCACGTCCCCGACCTCGCCGCACTGGATACCGCCGAACGCGACGAGCTGGCCGTCCTCTACCGCGACCTGCTCCGCCGCTGCGACGCCCTGTACGGCACGCCGCTGCCGTACGTCGCGGGCTGGCACCAGGCGCCGACCGGCGAGGGCCGCGACCTCGTCCGGCTGCACCTGGAGCTGTTCTCCATCCGGCGTTCCCCCGACAAGATCAAGTACCTGGCGGGATCGGAGTCGGGCATGGCGGCGTGGATCAACGACGTGCCGCCGGAGGCCGCCGCCGCGCGGCTCCGCGAGGTCACTGCCGGCTGAGCGTCCGGGTGATCCCGGCGGCGATCGTCGTCGCGAGCACCCAGCCCGCGATGACCAGCGCGTAGGCCAGCCACTGGTGCCAGCCCGCGGGCTTGAACGCCTTCTCCTGCCCGAAGTCGATGATGGGCAGCAGCAGGTCCAGCGTGTAGAACAGCGCGTTGAACGGCGGATGCTCGTCGGCCTTCAGCGGTGCGGGCGGATGCGGCCCGAACACCGCGGTGCCCACCGCCAGCAGCCCCGCGAGCCACGCCGCCGCCCACACCGGACGGAATCCGTACCCGACCGTCACGTCCTGCAGATACCCCCACAGCCGCGCGTACCGGGGCCGCGTCGAGCGGTGCCTGCGCTGCTTGGCCAGCAGGACGTTCCGCGCCGCCCGGTCGTCGCCCGCCTGCCGGTACGCGGCGGCGAGCTGCTCGTACGCGTGCGGGACGTAGCCCTCCTCGTCCCGCTCCAGCATCGCGATGCGGACCTTGGCGGGGAGCCGCGGCGTGAGCGAACCGTACGTCAGGCCGTCCAGCCAGACCGTGCCGCCGAGCGCGCCGGGCGCCGCGTGCAGCAGCCCGAAGCGGCCGCGCAGCAGGTTCACCGGGCCGTCGACCCGCGCCTCCCGCAGCCAGACCTCCCCGATCACCGCGCTCGTCGCCCGCAGCGCGCAGGACGCGTCGGACAGCCGCGCGCTCGTCAGCACCAGCAGCCCGGGGATCGCGGCGCCGCGCAGGCTGACCTCGCCCTCCATGCGCGCGCCGGTGGCGACCAGATCCGATGCCACGGTGAGGTTCTCGCCGTCGAACGCCCGCCCGCCCGGGGTCAGCAGCACGGCGCCCCTGAGGTTCAGCGTCCCCGCGACGGACGCGCCGTTCAGCCGGATCTCCCCGCGCGCCTCCAGGCCCGGCGCCCAGAAGTCGTCCTCGATGACGGAGTGGTTGAGGTGCAGGACCTCCTTCCGCGCGCCGTCCTCCCCGAGCCGCGCGCGCTCCAGGAAGAAGGCGCCGGCCAGCCGCGCCCCGCCCAGGCGGACCTGCCCCGGGACGCGGCAGTCGGTCATGCGCAGCACCCCGTCCACCTTGAGGGTCTGCGCCACCAGGCCCGGCAGGAAGGAGCCGCTGAGGTTCAGCTGCCGCAGGTGCGCGCCGTACAGCTCCGGCGCCTCGTCGAAACGGCAGCCCGCCATCCGCACCGGATGCGCGACCGACGCGTACCGCAGGTCGAGCCGCCCCGAGATCCGCGCACCGCTCAGCCGCAGCGCCGCGATCTCCCCGTCGGCCGCCGGCCCCAGCAGCAGCTTGCGCAGCACGCCCGCCCGGACCGTCCGCTCGGCTCCCCACGCGGCGCCGTTCTCCGGATCGTCGTCGCCGTCGCGCAGGTCGATGGGCCGGCCCGTGGGGAACGCCCGCCACACGCGCCGCTCGACGGGGGTCAGATCGATCGGCTCCACAAGCCAGGAACCTACCGGCATCATCCGGTCCTTCGCCGAACGACCGGGCGAGAACGGTCACGCGCGGCACGCGGCCGCGTTCGCTGCGTTTTCGCGCACTTCGCGGAACGATCTCACCCCGGTGCCCTAGCCTCCCAGGCATGCCCGAAAGCGTGCTGGCGCAGGGAGCGTTCGACGGCGTCGCCGCCACGGCCGCGGGGCCGCCGCTGGCGTTCGCCTCGCGGACCGGCCAGGGCGCCAACATCGGCCAGGGCTGGGATCTGCGCACGCGCGCCGCGCTGGGCCCGCCGATCCCCGACTTCCCCGACCACCGCGCGGAATGGGCGTTCGGGCTGCTGCCGGACGGCGCGCCCGTGGTGGCCTGGACGCACCGCGACCGCGTGCACGTCCTCGACCTGTCCACCGGCGCCGAGGTCGCCGTCGACGGGCAGCCCGACCTGCTCGGGCTCGCCGTCCACGGCGGCCGCGGCGCCGTCGTCGCCGTGTTCGGCCCGGCCAGCGACGCCCGGGTCGCCGTGCTGGACGCCCGCACCGGCGACCTGCGCACCGAGTTCGGCGTCTGGCTCGGCCACTGGACGGCCATCGACCGCTGGATCCTGCACGCCGCACCGGCGAGCGGGCCCCTCGTCGGCCTCGCCTGCGACACCGAGCGGACCATCGGCCTCCTCGACGTGGAGCGGGAGGAGGAGGCCGCGTCGCTGCCGTCCTCCGGCTCGCAGGCGGTGCTCGCGCCCGGCCCGGACGGCCCGCCGCTCCTCGTCCAGCCGTCCGGCGCCGAGGTGCTCACCCGGACCCTGGACGGCGACGCCGCGGTGGCGCTGCCCGCGCCGGGCGGCATCGGCGCGGTCGCCGCCGCCGTCGCCGGCGGCCGTCTCCTGGTGGGCGCCGACGTCGGCGGCGAGCTGCTGGTGTGGGACGCCGCGTCCGTCACGCCGCGCCGCCGCGTCCCCCTGCCGGCCCGGGTGAACGACCTGGCGCTGAGCACGGACGGGACGCTGATCGCCGCCACGGACACCGGCCTCCGCCTCGCGTCCGCGTGACCACCCGCACTGTCGCCTGTCGCCCGCGCTGTCGCCCGACGCCGTCACCCGCGCTCGGCGAACGCGGCGGCGACGCCGTCCCTGCCGGCGCCCGCGGCGAGCATGACCCGCAGCAGGACGCGGGCCTTGTAGGGGTCGAGCATCCCCGCGTTGATCAGCCCGCGCCGCTGGAGATCGGTCTCGGAGCCGGCGGCGCCGTAGGTGTCGCGCAGCACCGGCCCGGCCCCCGTCCGCGACGCGAGCACCACCGGCACGCGCTGCGCGAGATCGCCCAGTACCGGCGCGAACGAGGCGGGCACGTGCCCCACCCCGAAGCCCGCCACGACGAACCCGTCGCACCCCTCCGTGTTCATCATCGACGGATCGTCGTCCAGCACGACGGTGTGGAGCCCCACCCGCACCCCGGCCAGGGCCGCCGCGTCGACCTCGACGGGCGCTCGGCGCGGCACGCCGCCGTGCACGCCGACCCGCCCCTCGTGGACGAACCCGATCGGACCGGCGTTCGGCGACGCGAACGCACCCGTGCTCGTACTGTGCGCCTTCCGCACCCACCGCGCCGCGTGGATCTCGTCGTTCATGACCACCAGCGCGCCGAGCCCGCGCGCCTGCGGCGCCGCGGCCACGTGCGCGGCCGCGAGCAGGTTGGCGGGCCCGTCCGGGCCCGCCAGCGTCGGGTTCCGCATGGCGCCCGTCATCACGAACGGCTCGTCATGGGGCCAGAGCAGGTCGGCGAGGAACGCCGTCTCCTCCAGCGTGTCGGTGCCCTGCGTGACCACGATGCCGAGCGCGCCGTCCCGCACCGCGTCCGACGCCCGCCGCACCAGGTCGAGGATCCGCGCGAACGTCAGCCGGGCGCTCGGGACGGCCTCGATGTCCCGCACCTCCAGCGGCACGCCCACGCCCGCCAGCCGGGGGACGGCGGCCATCAGGTCGGCGCCGCTCAGCCGCGCCACGACCGTCCCGCCGTCGCGGCCGGGACCGTGCCCCGCCATCGCGATCGTCCCGCCCAGCGTGAACAGCGCGACGCTCATACCGGCCTCCCCACGAAGATCGACTCGCCATGGCCCACGCTAGCCTCGCGCCCGCGCCGGGAAGAGGACGGAGAGCCGGGGAAGCCGCCGGGCGATCTCCGCCGGGTCGTCGAAGTCCCAGGACGGGTCGGCGGGCGCGGTGTCGTACGGCGTCTCGTGGCCGCGGGCGAGCAGGGCGCCGCCCAGGCCGTCCTCGTCTCCGGTGACGCGCTCGTAGGCGGTGGCGGCCAGGTAGTTGAACGACTCCCATTCCGGCCATTCCGCGTCCGACCATCCACCCATCGGGCGGCCCGCGAGGCGCCGGATGCCGGGCAGCTCCGCCAGCAGGTCGGGCGCCGCGGTGACGAGGTGGAACGTCCGGCGGCCCTGGCCGATCAGCCAGGGCTGGAAGTACCAGAAGGCGTCCATCGAGCACAGGCCGCCCATGATCCGGTACGCGGCGCCCCAGAGCGCGTAGGTGTCCGACCGCAGGCGCGTCTCGTCCTGGCGGACCTGGAAGTCGGCGATCTCCGCCGGCGGCAGGCGGACGAGCCGCTCTTCGAGCCAGGCCAGCCGGCGGCCCGGGTCGGGGGAGTGGTCGCGGGACCGCTCGACCAGGTCCCAGAACTCGTCCTCGGTCATGCGGGGCAGTCTGGCAGCCGGGTACGACAGGGCCGCCGGGTACGACAGGGCCGCCGGGTACGACAGGGCCGCCGGTGCGCGCGGAGCGCACCGGCGGCCTGGGGGTGGGGTTCAGCGTTTGGCGATGCGGTACTGGAGGCGCGCCTCGGCCGGGGTGATGGCCCGGTCGAGGAACATCAGGCCGTCCATGCGGCAGTTGCAGGGGTTCGCCTCCCGGGTGTTCTGCGGGAAGCTGCCGCCGATCTTGATGCCGCGCGGGTCGGTGGCGGAGGCGAGGTGCGGGCTCGGCGTGCCCTGGAGCTTCCAGGGGTCGCCCGAGACGGTGTAGAAGCCGTCGAGGGGCTCGCCGTCCTTGTAGAGGGCCATCTTGCCGGTGTCGTAGTCGAACGTGGCGGCGAGATGCACCCAGGTGTTCTGCGGCAGGAGGGTGCGCCAGTCCGCGTTCGCGGCGAACGTCTGCGAGCTGCCGCCGTCGATGCGGCGGCCGAGCGCGACGAGCCGGAGCGTGCCGGAGACGTCGATGATCTCCAGCAGGGCGCGGACGGCGTGGCCGTCGGAGTCCCCGGTGAGGACGCCGATGAGGCCGACCGCGTTGTACACGTCGTCCGGGTTCGCGGTGCCCGAGTTGGGCGACGGGTTCGTGCCGGTCATCTTGAACCAGCCCGCGACGGTCGCGCTGCGCGCGGCGTTGAACGCGTGCAGGGACGGGACGCCGGTCGCGGAGTAGACGCCGGCCTTCCAGTCGTCGTTGCCCGCGGTGGACGGGTTCACCTGGCCGAGCTGGATCGCGTGCCGGCGGGCGCCGTCCCGGACGCGCATCGCGGCACCGCCGTTGATGAGGCCGATGGTGGTGCCGGAGGGGCCGAGGTCGCGCTCCTGGGCCGCGTCGCCGCGGACCGGGTGCTCGAAGTCGTAGTACGAGACGAGGTTCTTCTTCAGGGACGGGGCGACGCCCGGGGCCGGGGACGCCTGGGCCGGGGCGGCCAGCGAGGCGGCGACGACGGACGCGCCGAGCAGGGCGGTCGCGGCCGTGATGCGGCGGCGGAGCAGCATGGAGGGTCTCCTTCTGGTGCCCCCGGGGCGGGCGGGTGAGGTCCGCCCGCCCCGGGGAGGCCGGTTACCGTGCCGGGTTCGCGTGGACGGTCAGGTCGCGGAGCCGTCCGATGTTGTCGAACGACCCGAAGCCGACGCGTCCGGACGTGAACGTCTTGTCGAGGGCGGTCATGGCGGGACGGGTGGAGCCGTCCACGTAGACCGCGATCTCGCCGGTGTCGGCGCAGTGCGCGACGCGGACGCGGTGCCAGTCGGCGTCGGTGATGGTCGGCGGGGCGCCGTGCGAGCGGTTGGCGTTCCACTGCTGGTCGATGCGCAGCCGGTCCGCGCCGTTGACGACGAAGATGCCGTTGTGCGGGTAGATGCTGTTGTCGGTGGACAGGTGCGCGTAGTAGAAGTGCGTGTCGTCCTGGTAGCCGAAGACGATGATCACGTCACGGTTGATGATGTCGACCGGGGTGTCGAGCCGCACCTCGGCGTCGATCTTGGACGAGCCGAGCACCGGGCCCGACTTCAGCACCGCGTACTCGAAGGGGCGGCGCGGGCCGGGCCGCTGCGTCCCCTCCTCCGCGAGGACGACCTCGTTGCCCGGGAACCGCCACTTCGACGGCGTGACGGGCGCCCAGTTGTCCGCCGCCATGAGGCGGCTCTCGCGGATGTCGTTCGGACGGCAGCCGGCGTAGCTCTTGGTGCCGACGACCTTCCAGATCTTGCCGTTGGCCTTGGAGAGCAGGTAGGGCTCGCCCTTGGCGTCCGATCCGTAGCGCAGGTCGACCCGGTTGTCCCCGGCGAGCTGCTTCATCGTGACCGGGTTGCCCTTGGTGTCGTAGGCCGCGAGCGAGTAGATCTGCGCGCGGTGCTTGCCGGCCGGGTCCCGCTTCATCTCCGACTCTTCGGTGTACATGAGCCGGCCGTCGACGATGTCGGTGAACAGGTACTTGCCGCGCAGGGCGGGGAGGGCGGCGCCGCGGTAGACGTAGCCGCCGGAGATCGCGTGCCCGGTGTCGCTGGAGCAGTCCCAGTTCGCGGGCGGGTCGTGGTCGTAGGCCGCGACCGGGTAGTCGTAGTTGTTCTTCGCGTCGTCCGCGGGCAGCGGGTACAGGTGGCAGCGGTCGTCCTTGCGGAAGGTGAACGCGCCCTCGCGCTCGCTCCAGCCGATGTTGTCGCCGGCCTTCACCTCGTGGATCGACTCGATCTCGTGCTCGCCGATGTGCGCGAGGAACATGCGGTGCGTGCCGCCGGTGTCCCAGCTGAACCGGTGCGGGTCGCGCATGCCGTAGGCGTAGATCTCGCCGACCTTGCCGGACTGGCCGGCGAACGGGTTGTCGGCGGGGATGCCGTACTTGCCGTTCGCGGAGTTGTTGCCGGACGGGTCGATCCGCAGGATCTTGCCCTGCGGGACGCCGAGGTTCTGCGGGTCGCCGCCGTTGTCGCCGACGTTGCCGTTGCCGCCGTCGCCGACGGACAGGTAGAGCTTGCCGTAGTCGGCGTCGCCGCGCTTGGCGTTGGGGTTGAAGTCGATCTGCTGCAGGTTGTGGATGCGTCCGGCGAAGCCGATGCGCAGCAGCTCGCGGTGGGTGCCGTGGAAGGTCTGCGCCTTCGGGTCGTCGGCGGTCCACTCGTCGACGACGCCGTGGTAGCCGGTCTTCGGCTGCGGCGTGAGGTCGGGCGTCTTCGTCTTGAGCGCGTCGCCCGACTCGACGTGCGTGGTGTAGAACTTCCCGTTCTTCTTGAAGTCGGGGTCGAACGCGACGAAGCCGAAGCCCTGGCCGAGGCCGGCGGCCGAGAAGAAGTCGGGGAAGGCGGCCTTGACGTCGAGGTAGACGTGCGACTTCCCGGACTTCTTGTCGAGGAAGTACAGGTTGCCGTTCAGGTCGGGGACGTAGAGCCGGCCCGAGTGGTCGGGCAGCTCACCGACGTGGTTGATGCGGTTCCAGCGCTGCAGCCGCGGGTCGGTGGGCGGTGCGGAGGGCTCCGACTTGGGCAGCTGGGCGACCTCCTTGAGGACGAGGCCGAGTCCGGACGGGGCGGGGTCGTCGGGGATGGGGTCGAGGATCGGGGCGTCGTCGCGCGCCTGCGCACCGGCCGGGAGCACGGTGATGAGGGCGGCGAGCATCGCCAGGGTCGTCAGCAGGCACCATCTCAGTTTTTTCATTCCGACCGTCCAAGGTGGGGGGGATGGGTGGGGGACGGAGTGGATTGGAAAGCGCTTTCTGGAAGCGCTTTCCCGAACGTACGACCGGCTCTCGCCCGCCGTCAAGAACGAATTCGGAGCCGGATCGGGAGGCCGGAGGCCGGCCGGGCGCGCCCCGACCAGGCATGCGCCAGCGTCGCGGCGGCCGACACCGCGAGCCCGACCGGAGCCGCCGCCGCGTGCCCGGCCAGCGTCAGCGCGACGGCGAGCACCGCGCCCGGCGCCCAGATCCACGTCCGGACGGGGCGCGCGGGACGTCCCCGCCGCCGCCGCGCCGCCTCGGCGGCCATCGGCGGGACGAGCGCGGGCAGCGCGGCGGCCAGCACCGTCAGCCAGTCGAGCAGCATCCGGTCGACGCGCAGCGCGGCGAGCACCGCGCCGGGCACCGCGACCGCCAGCACGCCCCACACCCGCGCGCCGGGCGGGCCGTCCGGCCCTCGTCCCGCGGGGAGGAAGCGGCGCACGGCGAGCGCCCCGGAGTGCACGGCGGCGAACGTCGGGGCGATCACCGACGCGGCGACGAACAGGTTCGCGGCGGGCAGCCCGTCCGGCCCGGCCAGCACCGCCACCACGTCGGTGGACCCGCTCGCCGCCGCGACGCCCGCGCCCACCACCGACGCGGCCAGCGCCGGGCCGACCAGCAGCGCGACGCACGCCGCGAGGTCGCGGCGGCCGCGCAGCCCGGCGGTGAAGTCCGGCGCCCGCACCGCGAACACCGACACGTAGCCGATGTAGCCGGCCAGGTCGGCGGCCAGCCCGGTGAACGGGCCGTCCCGCGCGAACGACACCGGCGACGCGGGCGGCGGCAGCCGCACCGCGACGATCCCGATCAGCGCGATGGCGGTCAGCGTGGTGGCGACCGCGATCGCGTTCCAGCGCCCGCCGCCGGCCAGCAGGACCGCGACGATCGGGACGGTCAGCAGGACGGCCCCGGCCGCGTCCGGCAGGCCGGTGAGCGCGGCGAGGGCGGCGCCGCCGAGCCCGACGTTGAAGCCGAACCAGCCGGCCATCGCGACCGCGAGCAGCGCGGTGAACGCCCGCTCGGCGACCGGCGGCAGGTAGCGCGGGGCGAGGACGGTCATGCCGGCCCCCTCGCCGGCGGGCGGGCGCAGGCCGAGCCGTCCCTGCGCGGCGAGCAGCGCGGTCATCACGACGCCGCCCGCCGCGAGCACGGCGACGGGCAGCGCGCCGCCGTGCCGCCCGCCGACCTGCGCGCCGAGGACCAGCGCGCCCGGCGCCGTCCCGATCCCGAGCCACGCCCCGGACGCCGCCCGCCACGTCCGCCCCTCGCCCTCCCCGCCCGCCGGCTCGCGGCGAGCGGCCGTCCCGCGCGCCGTCATGGCGACGGCTCGCCGCGGGTGAACGCCGTCCGGGGCGTCATGCCACGTGCTGGGCGAAGCGGGACAGGGCGAGGTCGAGGGCGGCGGCGCCCGGCATCGCCCAGAGCGCGTCGTTGAAGATCTCGACCTCGATCGGGCCGGTGTAGCCGGTGGCGTCCACGGCCTCGCGGAACCGGCGCAGCTCGATGCGGCCGTCGCCGAGCATGCCGCGGCCGGTGAGGACCCCCTCGGGCAGCGGCGTCACCCAGTCGGCGACCTGGAACAGCGCGATCCGGCCCTCCGCGCCCGCGCGCGCGATGCCGTCCCACACGTCCGGGTCCCACCACAGGTGGTAGGTGTCGACCATGACGCCGACCTGCGCGGCCGGGAACGGCGCGGCCAGGTCGAGCGCCTGGGCGAGGGTGGAGACGACGCACCGGTCCGAGCAGTACATCGGGTGCAGCGGTTCCAGCGCGAGCTGGACGCCGTGCTCGCCCGCGTAGGGCGCGAGCTCGGCGAGCAGGTCCGCGACCCGCGCCCGGGCGCCGTCCAGGTCCCGGGAGCCGTCCGGCAGGCCGCCGCTGACCAGGCACAGGACCGGGGTGCCGAGCGCCGCGGCCTCCTCGATCGCGCGGCGGTTGTCGGCCAGGGCGTCCGGGTTCTGGAAGAAGCCGCCCCGGCACAGCGACGTGACCGTGAGGCCGTGGTCCCGGACGAGCTTGGCGGTGCGGCTCAGGCCGTACTCGGCGACGGGCTCGCGCCACAGGCCCACCCCGGCGCCGGCGGCCGCGCACCCGGCGAGCAGGTCGGGCACGGGCCAGTGCCGGGCCGTCCACTGGTTGAGGCTGAACCTGGTCATGCGGCTCCTTGGACGGTCAGCCAGGCGCGCATCCGGGTCGCGGCGAGGTCCGGGTCGGGAAGGAGCCCGGCCGCGTCGGCGAGCCGGAACAGCCGGGTCAGGTGCGGGACGGACCGCGCCGACTCCAGCCCGCCGACCATCCGGAAGTGCCGCTGGTGGCCGGCCAGCCAGGCGAGGAACACGACCCCGGTCTTGTAGTAGAAGGTGGGCGTCTCGAAGAGGTGCCGGGCGAGCGGCAGGGTCGGCGCGAAGATCTCCTCGTACTCGTCCGAGCCCCGGTCGAGGGCGTGCAGCGCGGCGGCGGCGGCCGGGGCGATCGGGTCGAAGATCCCGAGCAGCGCGTCGCTGTGCCCCTCGGCGTCGCCCTTGATCAGCTCCGGGTAGTTGAAGTCGTCGCCGGTGTAGAGCCGGACGCCCGCCGGCAGCCGCCGCCGGAACGCGATCTCCCGGCCGGCGTCCAGCAGCGAGATCTTGACGCCGTCGACCGACGCGGCGTGCTCGCGGATCAGCGCCAGCACCGCGTCGGCGGCGGCGTCCAGGTCGGACGAGCCCCAGTAGCCCTCCAGCGCCGGGTCGAACATCGGGCCGAGCCAGTGCAGGACGGCCGGGTTCCGCAGCTGCGGCAGCAGCCGCCCGTACACAGCCGCGTAGTCCTCCGGCCCGCGCGCGGCGGCGGCGAGGTGGCGGCTCGCCATCAGCACCGGGACGGCCCCGGCGCCCTCGATGACGCCGAGCTGCTCCTCGTAGGCGGCGGTGATCTGCTCCAGGGTCGCCGGGCCGGGCGGGAGCTGGTCGGTGCCCGCTCCGCAGACGATCCGGCCGCCTGCTGAAAGCGCTTCCTCACTGCTGCGAACGATGAGCTCCCGGGTCGTCGCCCAGTCCAGCCCCATCCCGCGCTGCGCCGTGTCCATCGCCTCCGCGACGCCCAGCCCGTACGACCACAGGTGGCGGCGGAACGCCAGCGTCGCGTCCCAGTCCAGCGAGTCGCCGAACGGATCGGCGACGACGTGCGCCGCCGCGTAGGCGACCCGCGACGACGGCGGCCCGGACGGCCGCGGGTAGGCGCGCGGCTCGCCCATCGTGTACGGGACGAGCGTCCCGTCCGGCTCCGGCAGCTCGATCTTCATCGCCGCAGCTCCGGCACCTCGAGGCGGCGCCCCTCGCGCCACGCCTGGAGCCCCAGCTCCGCGAGCTGCACCCCGCGCGCGCCCGCGTAGAAGTCCCAGGCGAACGGCGCGTCCTCGGTGACGTGCCGCAGGAACATCTCCCACTGCGTCTTGAAGCCGTTGTCGAACTCGGTGTTGTCGGGGATCTCCTGCCACTGCGAGCGGAAGTCCTCCGTCGCCGGCAGGTCCGGGTTCCACACCGGCTTCGGCGTCATCGACCGGTGCTGGACGCGGCAGCGCCGCAGCCCCGCGACCGCCGAGCCCTCCGTCCCGTCGATCTGGAACTCCACCAGCTCGTCGCGGAACACCCGGGTCGTCCACGACGAGTTGATCTGCGCGACGATCCCGCCGTCCAGCTCGAAGATCCCGTACGCGGCGTCGTCGGCGGTCGCCTCGTAGGGCTTGCCGTCCTCGTCCACCCGCTCGGGGATGTGCGTCGCGCCGAGCGCCTGCACGGACCTGACCGGCGCGATCGCGTCGAGCACGTACCGCCAGTGGCAGAACATGTCGAGGATGATCCCGCCGCCGTCCTCGGCCCGGTAGTTCCAGGACGGCCGCTGCGCCTCCTGCCAGTCGCCCTCGAACACCCAGTAGCCGAACTCGCCGCGCACCGACAGGATCCGGCCGAAGAAGCCGCCGTCGATCAGCCGCTTCAGCTTCAGCAGCCCCGGCAGGAACAGCTTGTCCTGCACGACGCCGTGCTTGATGCCCGCCTCGTCGGCGAGCCGGGCGAGCGCGAGCGCGCCCGCCAGGTCGTCGGCGAGCGGCTTCTCGGTGTAGACGTGCTTCCCGGCCGCGACCGCCGCGCGGATCGCCTCGACGCGGGCGCTGGTGACCTGCGCGTCGAAGTAGACCTCGGTGTCCGGACGGGCCAGCGCCTCGTCCAGGTCGGTCGTCCAGGCGTCCAGCCCGTGCCGTGCGGCGAGGTCCCGCAGCTTCGCCTCCGACCGGCCGACCAGCACCGGCTCCGGCCACAGGTCGGTGCCGTCCGCGAGCCGCAGCCCGCCCTGCTCGCGGATCGCGAGGATCGAGCGCAGGAGGTGCTGCCGGTATCCCATCCGGCCGGTCACGCCGTTCATGACGATCCCGATGGACTTGCGTGCCATCCCGTTCCTTCCCAGCCTTCGTGATGTGGGCAGTGTTGAGAGAGCCGGCGTCGGAAGAGCCGGCTCGTCGGTTGGAGGGGCCGGTTAGTCGAGCGCCGCGCCGGCGCCGAGCAGCTTGCGGATCCGGCCGGTGACGCGAGCGAACTCGGGCTGCGCCATGGTCTCGGCGTAGTCCCGCTCCGCGGGCAGGTCCACGTCGATGACCTCGGCGATCGTGCCGGGCCTGTCGGTCATCACCACGACCCGGTTCGCCAGGTACGCGGCCTCGGCGACCGAGTGCGTGACGAGCAGGACGGTGGTGCCGGTCTCCCGCCAGATCCGGTTCATCTCGATGTTGAGCTGCTCGCGGGTGAGCGCGTCGAGCGCGCCGAACGGCTCGTCCATCAGCAGGACGGGCGGTTCGTGCAGCAGCGCCCGGCACAGCGCGACCCGCTGCTGCATGCCGCCCGACAGCTCGTGCGGCAGCGCGTCCTCGAAGCCGGTGAGCCCGGTCATCTCCATCAGCTCGGCGGTGCGCCGCCGCGCCTGCTCGGCGGGCATCTTGCGCATCTCCGCCTGGAGCAGGATGTTCTTGCGGGCGCTGCGCCACTCCAGCAGCGCGGCCCGCTGGAACACGTAGCCGATGTCGGCGCGCGGCCCCGCGACCTGCTCGCCGCGCAGCCGGACGGTCCCGGTGGACGGCTTGAGCAGCCCCGCGACCAGCTTCAGCAGGGTCGACTTCCCGCATCCGGACGGCCCGACGATGGCGACGAACTGCCCCATCGGGACGTCCAGCGACACCTCGCGCAGCGCGGTGACGTCGCGCTTCTTGCTGCGGAACCGGACGGCCACCTCGTCGATCCCGACGGCGGAGGCCTGCTCCGCCGCGGCCTTGCCCGGTTGGCTCATGGTCTTCATCGCCCGTCCGCTCATCCCTGCGCCGCCAGCTGCGGCGACCAGTACTTCGACGGCTCCTCGGCCTTGCCGATGACCCCGGTCTGCTGGAACAGCGTGATCGTCCGCTTCCAGTCGTCCTCGGTGTTGACGCCGGGCGCCTTGCCCTGCGTCGCCTGCGTGTGCAGCAGCGTTAGCGTGGTCTTGAACTGCTCGGACACGACCGGGGTCGGCGGCAGCTGCTCGGACGCGCCGGCCATGCTCGCGACCGCGCCCTGCGGGTCGGACTCGGCGGCGCTCCACGCCTCGCTGGTGGCGGCGACCATGTCCTTGACCAGGTCGGCGTCGCTCTTCAGCTTCCGCTCGCCGACCAGCAGGCCGTTGGAGAAGAAGTTGACCCCGAAGTCGGAGTAGCGCAGGTACGACACCGGCTTGCCGGACTTGTTCGCGACCGTCGGGCCCTGGTCGTTGGCGAACCCGACGAGGCCGTCCGCCTTGCCGGAGATGACCGCGGCGATCTTCCCGGCCGGGTCGGTGTTCTGCAGCGGGACGTCGCTCTCCGACAGCCCGTTCTTCTTCAGGAAGACCGGGAAGGTGCGCGAGAGCGCGTCGCCCGCCGTGATGGCGATCTTCTTGCCCTTGAGGTCGGCGGGGGCCTTGAGGTTCTTGCTGCTGAACGCCTGCACCGACGCGGGCGTGGTCTGCAGGAACACCCCGATGCTCTTGATCGGCATGCCCTTGTCGACGGCGGCGAGCAGCGCCGGGGTGTCGGCCCAGCCGAAGTCGGTCTGCCCGGCGCCGGTCGCCTGGACGGTCTTCTGCGAGCCCTGGCCCGCCTTGATCTCCAGGTCGATGCCGTGCTTCTCGTAGATGCCCTTCTTCTTGCCGTAGTAGAACGGCGCGTGCTCGCCGTAGGGGTACCAGTTCAGCGTGAGGGTGACCTTCTTCAGCTTCTTGCCCGAGGCGCCGGTGGTCTCGTCGGAGCCGCCGCCGCAGGCGGCGGCCGCGAGGGCCACGGCCGGGACGAGGACGGAGGCGGCGAGGATGCGGAGTTTCATGGGACGGTCCTCCATGGGTGGGGTGAGCTCCCGGCCGGACGGCCGGTTTCGTGGAGGCGGGTTCGGAAGGCGCCCGTCGCGGGACGGGCACCGGGTCAGTAGGTGGTGGTGACCGCCTCGCCGCGGCGGCTGGCGTGCCAGGGGAGCAGCAGCTTCTCGGCGATCTCGACGGCGACGAACAGCACGACGCCGATGGCGGACATCACCAGCAGCCCGGCGAACAGCATCGGGGTGTCGATGTTGCCGTTGGCCTGCAGGATCACGTAGCCGAGGCCCTCGTTCGCGCCGACGAACTCGCCGACCACGGCGCCGGTGACGGCCAGCGTCACGGCGACCTTCAGGCCGGAGAACAGGTGCGGCAGCGAGGCCGGGAGCCGGATCTTGCTGAAGGTGGCGAACGCGCTCGCGCCCATCGTGGACGACAGCTGCAGCATCTCCGGGTCGACCGCCTTCAGGCCGGCGACCATCGAGATCACCACCGGGAAGAACGCGATCAGCACCGCCACGACGATCTTGGGGCCGATGCCGAAGCCGAGCCAGACCACGAACAGCGGGGCGATGGCGATCTTGGGGATGACCTGCGCGAACAGCAGGATCGGGTAGAGGGTGCGCTCGACCGTGCTGGAGTACACCATGAGCACCGCGGCGAGGACCCCGATGACCACCGCGAGCGCGAAGCCGATGAGGGTCTCGTAGGTCGTCACCCAGGTGTGGTGCCAGATGTAGCCCCACTTGTCGCCCATGAGCTTCAGCGTCGTCCACGGCGAGGGCACCAGGTACGCCTCGACCAGCTTGAACGCGGTGATCGCCCACCAGGCGGCGAAGCAGGCCACGAGCAGCGCGACCGGCCGCCAGGCCGACTCCAGCGCGCCCGCGATCCGTTCGCCCGCGCCCGGCCGGGCGCGCTCGACGACCCCCGCGGCGTCCGCCGCCGGCTTCTCGTCCGACGTGCCGTGCCCGCGCGGGGGCCGGTTCGCCGAGCGCGGGGGGTCGTCCCCCCGCGAGAGGTGCTGACTCACCATGGTTCCTCCGGGACCGTGCCGAGAAAGCGCGTTCAGAAAGCGCTTTCTGAGGTACCGTAAGAACCTGCGCCGGGCGCGGTCAAGGGGGTCTTTCCGAACGGGCCCGCCGCGCGGCGGCCGGCGAGGGGCCGCGGGACGGCCGCGGTTCCCGCACGGGGGGCGCGGAGGACGGCTCCCACGAGGAGGACGCATGACCGAGGCGGCGGACGAGCCGCGCACCGGCGACCGGGCGTACGTGACGCTGCAGGACGTCGCCCGGCAGGCCGAGGTGTCGCTGGCCACGGCCTCCCGCGTGCTCAACGGGACGTCGCAGGTCAGGGCCGATCTGCGGGAGCGGGTGCTGGCCGCCGCCGCCGAGCTCAGCTACACCCCGAACGCGCACGCCCAGGCCCTCGCCAGCTCCTCCAGCAAGGCGGTCGGGGTGATCTGCCACGACGTCAGCGACCCCTACTTCGCCGCCGTCGCCCGCGGCGTGATGCGCACCGCCGCCGAGCACGGGATGCTCGTCATGCTGGCCAGCACGTTCCGCGACCCGTCCCGCGAGATCGAGTACGTGGCGATGCTGCGCGCGCAGCGGGCCCGCGCGATCCTGCTGATCGGCTCCGGCTTCGAGGACCGCGACTGGGAGCGCTCGATGGCCGGCGAGCTGGAGCCCTACCAGCGCACCGGCGGGCGCGTCGCGGTGCTCAGCCGGCACCGCAGCCTCAAGGTCGACGCCGTCCTGCCGCAGAACCGGGAGGGCGCCGGGGCGCTCGCCCGCGCGCTGCTCGACCTCGGCCACCGCGACTTCGCCGTCCTCACCGGGCCGCGCGCGCTCACCACCGTCTCCGACCGGCTCGGCGGGTTCACCGAGGCGCTCGCCGAGGCGGGGGTGCGGGTGCGCGAGGAGCACATCGTCGAGGAGTCCTTCACGCGCGACGGCGGGTACCGCGCGGCGACCGAGCTGCTGCGCCGCGCACCCCGTCCGACCTGCGTTTTCGCGGTGACCGACGTGATGGCGATCGGCGCGCTCGCCGCGCTGCGCGACCACGGCGTCGCGGTGCCGGGCGAGGTCTCCCTCGCGGGCTTCGACGACATTCCGATCGTCCGCGACCTGGCGCCGCCGCTCACCACCGTCGCGCTGCCGCTGGAGGCGATGGGCGAGCACGTCATGGGCCTCGCCCTCCGCGAGCCGGCCGCCCGCCGCAGCCGCATCGAGCGCGTCGCCGGCCACGTCATCCTGCGCGAGAGCACCGCCGCCCCCCGCTGACCCCGCACTCCTCGCGCACCGGGCGCCTGTTCAGGGGTTGAGGACGGCGAAGACGATCTTGCCTGCCTTGCCGGCGACCGGCCGGACTCCCCAGCAGCGGCAGAACTGATCGACGATGAACAGGCCCCGCCCCGCCTCGCTGATCGTGTCGGCCCGCTGGACGCACGGCAGGTCACACGAGGCGTCCTGCACCTCCATCCACAGCGCGCCGTCCTCGTCCCGCCCGATCCGGAACGTCACATCGTCGTCGGACGCGGAGGCGTACCGCAGCGCGTTGGTGACGAGCTCGCTGGCCACCAGGCACGGCACGAAGTCGTCCATGCCCCACTGACCGGTGACCAGCCGCACGAACCGCCGCACCTCAGCCACGACCGCGAGATCCTGCTTCACCGCCATCTCGCCCTCACCCCGCGCCGCCTCACCCATGATCCTTCTCCTCACTACGTGTGATGAACACAACACAAGTAGCAATGTTGCGCAGTATCGTGGGGTTGCCAGATCGCCTTGGAAACGACTGGCGACAGGCGTGTCCTCCTGGCGAGGTACCAAGGAAGGAAACTTCGCGTCATGCCCCCAAAACGGCAACGTCCCAAGGAGTCCCTCGCGCTGATCGCCTTCGGTGGCCAGATGCGCCGGATGCGCGAAGCGAAGAACATCACGCAACAGTCCATCGCCGATCACACGAACATCAGCAAAGGCCAGGTGAGCCGCATCGAGAGCGGCACCAGGCGCGCTACCCGGTCCTTCGTCGAGGCTGTAGACCGCCTACTCGAAGCCGACGGAGCACTCATCAAACTCTGGGAGGACCTGAACAGGAATGGCCATCCGGTGCCGGTCTGGTTCGACTGGCCCAATATCGAGGCGGACGCGGCAACGCTGGTCTCCTGGGAGCCCATGCTGATCGCCGGGCTGGTCCAGACCCCGGCCTACGCCTCAGCTCTCCTGCGCGGCAACCAGGAAGCGGTAGAGGCGCGACTCAGCCGTCAGTACATCCTCAAGAACAACGAGGAGCGGGTGCCGCCGGATCTGGTCCTTCTGGTGGATGAGCAGGCGCTCTACCGTCCCGTGGGCACACCCGAGACGACCAGGGGACAACTCGAGCACCTCATCGAAATGAGCATGTTGCCCAACATCACGGTTCAAGTAGTGTTGGCAAGCGGCGAGCATGACGGCAACATGGGCGCGTTCGTGGTCGCAACGATGGACGACCGCAGCGAAGTCGCCTACATCGAAACGGCCATACGAGCGATCACGACGGACGACCCCACGGACCTGTCGATGCTCACCCGGACCCTGATCGCGCTTCGTTCGCGGGCGCTCACCGAAGACATGTCGCGCGACCTGATGAGAAAGGTCATTCAGGAGAGATGGACCTGACGAACGCGAAGTGGCGAAAGAGCAGTTACACCGGCTCCAACGGCGGCAATTGCGTTGAGGTAGCCGGACTCGTGTGGCGCAAGAGTGCGCGCAGTGGCGAGAACGGCGGGGACTGTGTCGAGTTGGCGGACGCGGCCGGGGCGGTTGCTGAGGCGGTGGCGGTGCGCGACAGCAAGGACCCGGGCGGCCCCGTCCTGCTGGTCACCCGCGTGGCCCTGCGCAGCGCCGTGAACTCCGCCCGCGCGACCCGCTGACCGTCCCGCCACGCGTCCTTCTCCTCCACAGGCCGAGTCGGACGGGGCCGTCCGCACCGCCAGGCCGGGCACGTCCGCCTACCGGCTCGTTGACTTGCGGCGAGTCGCGGTCATGGACGCCGCCATGACAACGACTCGCCGCGACTCACCGGAGCGGATGGGCTTGCAGGTCGGTGAACTCGAACTCGCAGTTGTCGGCGCGCAGGCCGATCGAGCCGGGCCGGACGATCGGCGGGCCGTGCCGGCCGTCGTCCACGGCCTCCAGCAGCTCGCGCCCGTTCTGGCGGACGGCGACGGTCACCAGCGACCGCCCGTTGGAGGTGATCCGGACGTCGAAGGACTGCCACGCGCCGGGCCGGAACGGGTGCCGGACCTGGGCGAGCGTCGTGTAGGTGCCGCCGTTCTCGGTGCCGCCGGCCAGCTTCTTCTTCACCACGAGCAGCCCGTCCCGCCGGGCCAGCGAAGCGACGTACAGCTCGGTCTGGTCCTGGCGGCGCAGCATCAGGTGGACGCCGTCGGTCGGCTCGGTCGGCGCCCGGCCGCCGCCCGGCACGAGCCGCAGCACGCGGACCCGCAGCGTCACCCGGACGTCGCCGAAGTCGGCGCGGCGGGTGTTCATCCGGAACACGCTCGACCCGGTGCCGGTGGACGACCGGGCGTCCGGAACCGCCCGGTCGGGCGGCCCCGACCAGCCGGCGCCGTCCCGGACGAAGAGGGACCCGCTGGTCACGTCCCAGTCGGCGGACCGGTGCGCGTCGGGCGCGCGCGGGTTCCAGTGCGCGTACTCGTTGGTGACCAGGCGGTCGTGCCCGGACGTGCGGGACGTGAAGTCGCCCGTCCCGCCGCGCCCGGCCAGGGACCAGACGGCCGGGGGGATCGCCGCGACGGCGACGGCGCCCGCGATGAAGGTCCGCCGGGAGGCCATCGGCTACCCCGCGTCGGGCGCCGTGCACAGGCCCCGCGCCCGGAGCCCGGTGATGATCGCCGGAAGGGCCCGGATGGTGGCGGCGGAGTTGGCGACGCCGTCGTGCATCAGGACCACCGAACCGGGGCCGGCCTGCGTGAGGACGGTGGCGGCGATGTCGGCGGGCCGGCGCCCGCGCCAGTCGTTGGTGTCGACCGACCAGCGGACGACCCGCAGCCCCAGCGCGCGCGCCTGCTCGTCCACGACGCCGTCGGTGTTGCCGAACGGCGGCCGGAACAGGGTGGGGCGCGGCGCGCCCGCCCGCATGATCGCTGCGGTCGTGTCGGCGAGCTGGCGGCGGATCGCGGGGGCGTCGAGATCGGCCATGTGCGGGTGGTCCCAGCTGTGGTTCTCGGCGAGGTGGCCGCCCGCGACGACCGCGCGGACCAGCGCGGGACGCGCGGCGGCCTTCTTCCCCATGATGAAGAACGTGGCGCGCACGCCGTAGGCGCGCAGGACCTCCAGGATCTGCGGCGTGTAGACGTCGGGGCCGTCGTCGAAGGTGAGGGCGACGCGCCCGCGCCGGCACGCGTTGCCCGTGCCGGCGTGGCTGAGCATCGCGCGGGTGACGACGGTCTCGGCGCGCCCGGTGCCGGCGCTGCCGCGCCGCGGGACCAGCGCGTCCAGCGCCGGCGGGACGATCGCGGCGAGCGCGAGGACGCCGAAGGCGAGCTCGGTGAGGTGGCGGCGGAACCGCCGCGAGCGGCGGGCCGGGGGGGGGGGGGGCGCCCCCGGGCCGCGCGGGGCACTGGGGGGGAGACGGGGGGGGGCGCGGGGGGGGGGGGGGGGGGCGGGTGCGGCGG